>DATKHW010000441.1:0-6401 GCA_035546275.1 Gemmataceae bacterium | reverse complement strand
TGCTCCGCCTGGACCTCGAACGCGAGCACATGGAGTGGTTCCCGGCCCGCCTGCGCCACATTCTGGACAACCTCCTTTCCAACGCGCTGAAGTACCGCGACCCTGACAAGGCCGAGGCTTGGGTGACGGTCGGGCTGCGCGAGTCGCCGAAGGGCTACGAGCTGCGGGTCTCGGACAACGGCGTCGGCCTGCAGTCGCGCCGCGGGGCCGAGGCTTTCGACCTGTTCTACCGCGCGGCCCCCGCGCGGGCGGCCGGCCTGGGCGTCGGCCTGCCCGTCGTCAAGCTTCTCGTGGATCGCAGCGGCGGTTCGCTGACCGCCGACTCGGGCGAGGGCCAGGGCACCACCATCACGGCGACCCTGCCGCGCTACGACCTGGACGATTTTCTCCTGTGAATACGAATCGCCGAAAGGCGGCGGGAGCAAAGATGCCGACGACCGAGTATTCGCCCCAACCGAAAGGCGGGCCGTAATGGCAGGTCGAATTCTAAACCGGCGGGAGTTGCGCGAGCATGCGGACCAGGCGGAGCGGCGGGAAGCGGCGGCGCCGGCCGCCGAGGAGGCCGCGCCCGTGAAGGGACGCAAGACCAGGAAGCCGGCGGCCCCCCGCGCAAGAAAGCCGCGCGCAAAGAAGGCGCCGCCCCGCATGCGCGCCCGCTGGGCCGTCTACGACGGGGGCATGAAGCCGGTCGCGGTATTCGACTACAACCAGCGTGCCGCCGCGGACCAGAAACTCGCGGACCTGCTCGGCAGGCAGAAGGGCCTCTACTTTCTGCAGATTGTGAAGGAGCCGATGCCAGAGCCGGCGGCCGCCGAGGCGCTTGCCGCGGAGTGATCGCACGCCGCACTCCCCGCAGTGCGGCCGTTCGGAGGGTCTTTACGGAGAAAACATGCCCTTGCGAATGCGAGTCCACGACCGCGAACCAATCGGCGCGGCCCTGCGCCGTTTCAAGAAGCTCCTAGAGAGGAGCGGCCTTAAAAAGGAGTTGCGGAAGCGCCGGTACTACGAGAAGCCCTGCGAGGCCCGGCGCCGCGCCGCGTTGCGCAAGCAAAGCGCCATCCGGAAATCCCGTGCTCCCGCCGGGGCCCCGTGACACCGGGAGCGCTGTGGCGGTACTTCGCCCGTTGTCGCGTGCATCGCACGCTTTCCATCCACTTGTGAATGAGACCCTTTTCGTGCTAGAAATCCGAACTCCTCCGGCGGTCGCGAAGGCCGCCGGGGCGGCCCGCGCGACGCACGCCGGGCGCATTTCGACGACCCTGTGGGTCGCCAACCTTTCAGCGGTAGTGTTGCCGTTCCTCGGTTTGGCGGCCGCGGTCTTCCTGCTATGGGGCTGGGGCTTCAGCTGGGTCCACCTGGGCCTGCTGCTGGGCATGTACATCCCCACCGCGCTGGGCGTGACGGTCGGCTACCACCGGCTGTTCACCCACCGCTCCTTTGAAACCAACCGGGTGGTTCAGTTCATCCTGGGCGTGCTCGGCTCGATGGCCGTGGAGGGGCCGATTCTCGAATGGGTCGCCCTGCACCGCAAGCACCACCAGCACAGCGACGCGGACGGCGACCCTCACTCGCCGCACACCGAAGGGCAGGGGTTTCTGGGCCTGGTGCGCGGCCTGTGGCACGCCCACATGGGCTGGATATTCCGACCCGCGCCCCCCGACCTGCCGCGCTACATCAAGGATCTTCGACAGAGCGTCCTGATCCGTGAATTGAGCGCGCTGTTCCCGCTCTGGGTTGCTGTGGGCCTGCTTATCCCGGCTGTTCTCGGGTTCGTTCTGGCTGGAGGTTGGGTCGGCGCGCTGCTCGGGCTGCTGTGGGGCGGAGGAGTGCGAATCTTTTTCGTCCACCACGTGACGTGGAGCGTCAACTCGATCTGCCATCTGTGGGGCGGGCGGCCCTACGAAAGCGGCGACGAGAGCCGCAATAACTTCCTGTTCGCCGTGCTCGCCCTGGGCGAGGGCTGGCACAACAACCACCACGCCTTCCCAACCTCGGCGCGGCACGGACTGCGATGGTGGCAGGTGGATGTCAGCTACTGGGTCATCCGCAGCCTGGCCCTGGTTGGCCTTGCCTGGCAGGTTAAGGGGCCAGCGCGCCAGGCGCTGGCCGTCTGACGGCGGCCAGCCGGCCCCGCGCCGGACCGGCCCATGGAAAGTGCGTTGTGAAACATTGATCGCGGGGTGGAGCAGCCCGGTAGCTCGCAAGGCTCATAACCTTGAGGTCGTAGGTTCAAATCCTACCCCCGCAAGTTCGCCGCCTCGCACAGGCGGCCTGTCCCTGAGCCCTAATTCCGCCCGAGAAAGGCCATGACGCCATGAAGAAACGCAAGGGCCGACGCAAGGTGGGGCGGAAGAAGCGGCGCATGCGCGCCCGGATCCGTCACCGCAAGTAACGAGCGCCGCGGCCGGCGCTCGCCCCATTCCTCGATGAGGAAATCCGATGACCCCGACGAAAAGTCTCCCGCAACGCGAAAAGGAGCTGCAGCGCCTGCTCGCCACCCCCGGAGGCCGGGAGACGCTGGATGAACTGGCGGCCTGCTACTGCGCCGCCGACGGTCGCATCCGTCCGGAAGGCGCGTCGATCGTCACCTACATTCTGGTCCACGAGAGGCAGCGCGGGCTGATCGCCTGACCCGCGCCCCGTTCGCTTGGAGAAATCGCCATGCCTCCCAAGGAAGCGAAACCGCGGTCGGCGGCCGTGCAAGGCATACCGGCCGTGACGATCCGGCAGCCGCGTGCTGCTGCGGCGCTAGCATTCACCGGCCCCTTCGAGCATCTGGGCTGGCAGACCGACTACCGCGGGCCGCTGCTGATCCACGCCGCCAGGCGTGAGTCCGGCGACGCCCCAGCGGGTGGGCCCGACGGGCCGGCGTACAGCGCCCTGCTCGGGCTGGTGGACCTAGTGGAATGCGTTTGCACCGGACGGGCGGACGGCGGCGCCGACGAGATGGGCTTCGTCTGGGTCTTCGCCAACCCCCGCACCTTCGCCGACCCCATCCCCTACGTCGGCCGCCTGGGCCTGTTCAACGTCGCGCCGGCCGTGGTCGAGGCGGCCCTCGCGGGCCTCCGACGCGCTTCGCACACGTCGGTCGAGAGGCCCCGGCCGAAGAAGGAGGGGTAAAGGCATGGCGAATTTCGGACGCCGCGACGGTGAAACAGCCGTGTGCTGGGCCGGCCGCCTCCGCTTCGCGGACGCATTCGCCCGGACGGCGGGCGAGCAGGACGCTCTGCACCTGCAGCGCGGGTTGGCCGCGGCCGCCGTCGAAGCCGAGGAAGAACGGCGCGAGGCCGCCGCGCCAGCTGCCGCCGAATCCGGGTCGCTTCAAGCCTGCCAGGCGGCGGTCGCGGCCCTTGCGCCCGCGGACCAGCGGGCCCTGCTCTCTTGGTTGGAGGCGCGCTTGCACCGCTAGGGGGACGGGAGCTTCTCCGGTAGAGGGCGAAGTACTCATCGCCCTTGGCCCGTCCCACGCAGACGAAGCAAGAGACCCATCCCCTGCTCCGGCCGCACATAATGAGGCCGTCTGTGCCGCGGCTGCATTTGCCGTGGCCTCCCCACACTTCGCAGGCGTGAGCCTTGGTCACGGGCTTGAGGAGCGTTTTCATTCCCGGATCTCTCCCGTGATCGCCGGGTGGACCATGGCTGTGCGCCGGCCCTTGCTCCGTCTGAAGATCAGCGGTCTGGCTTTGCCTGGTTGAGGCAGAAATGCTGTCGTGTTCATGTGTATTTCTCCGCGGCCCCCACGCCCGGAGGTCCTTGACGTACTGCGAGGGCCCCGCATAACGGCTGCTGGAAGACGCCGTGGAATCATCCGCCTTGTCTGAGGAACCGATCATGTCGCATCGACTTGTGGCCCTGTGTTTGCTCATGTCTGCGTCCCAAGCGCTGTGGGCCGCGGAGCCGGACCTCAATCTGTGCCTCGCCCATCCCATTCTGGGCGACCGATGGACGATTCATGAGGTCGTGGAGCTGACCGAGGCGAGGGTCCCCTCGGTCCCTGCTTGCAACGACGCGGCTGCCTGGGAAAAGTATGCGACGAAGCTCCGCGCCGACGTGCTCGACCGCATCGTCTACCGCGGCGAGGCGGCATCCTGGCGCGACGCCAAGACGCGGGTGGAATGGTTGGAGACGAGCCCCGGCGGCAATGGATACCACATCAAGAAGCTGCGATACGAGGCGTTGCCGGGAATGTGGATACCGGCGCTCCTCTACGAACCGGAAAAGCTGACGGGCAAAGTCCCCGTTGTGATGAACGTCAACGGCCTCGACCCGGTCGGCAAGGCGGCGAAGTACAAGCAGATTCGCTGCATCAATCAGGCCAAGCGCGGCATGATCGCCCTGAACGTCGAATGGTTCGGCATGGGCCAGCTGCGGACGGATGGCTTCGTCCATGAGCGGATGAACCAGATCGATCTGTGCGGTTCCAGCGGTTTGGCGCCATTCTACCTCTCGATGAAGCGCGGCCTCGATGTGCTGCTGTCGCTGGATCACGCCGACCCGGAGCGCGTGGCAGTGACGGGCCTGTCCGGCGGCGGTTGGCAGACCATCTTCATCAGCGCCCTTGACACACGCGTGACGCTGACCGACCCGGTGGCCGGCTATTCCAGTTTCAAGACGCGGTCCCGGCACGTCAAGGACCTCGGCGACCCCGAGCAGACGCCGACCGACCTGGCGACGCTCGCCGACTACACGCACCTCACGGCGCTGATGGCGCCGCGGGCGACGCTGCTGACGTTCAATGCGAAGGACGACTGCTGCTTCGAGGCCGGCTACGCCTTGCCGCCGCTTTTGAACGCGGCCGAGCCGATCTTTCGCCTTTACGGCAAGGAGACGTACCTGCGCTATCATGTCAGCCACGTTCCCGGCACGCACGCCTATGAAAAGGACAATCGCGAGGCCTTGTACCGAATGGTCGGCGACTTTTTCTACCCCGATGAGGCTCATTACGACGCCCACGAGATTCCGTGCGACGACGAGATCAAGACGAAGGAGCAGCTGGCCGTCGATCTACCGGCCGACAATTTGGATTTCCACGCGCTGGCCGTGCGGCTGAGCAAGGACTTGCCGCGCAACGGCAGCCCGCCGGCGGACCGAGCCGACGCCGAGAAGCGGCGGAAGACGGGACGGGAGAAACTGCGCGAGATCGTGCGGGCCACGGATTGGACCGTGCAGGCGGACGCCGACGGCGACGACGGCTCCGGCGACGGTAGGGGCGGGGTTACGCCGCCCCTACAGATCCGCTATTGGCGGCTGCGGCTCGGCGACGACTGGACGGTCCCGGCCGTGGCGCTATGGCGCGGCGAGCCGAAACGGACGGCGGTGCTGATCTGCGACGGCGGCCGTCGGAGCGCGGCCGCCGATGTGGACCGATTGCTTCAGGACGGCGCCCGCGTGCTGGCGATCGATCCGTTCGACTTCGGCGAGGCGAAACCGATCTACCCCGGCGGCGATGCGCGGGAGCCGAAGTACGCCAGCAATTCCGAATGGGAACTGCAACTGGCCACGGTAGGGGAGCGTTCGCTTGGAATCCAGGCGTCGCAGGTCGCCGCCGTCGCGCGCTGGGCGCGCAGCCGCGACAAGGCCGGCCCGGTCGTCGTGGTTTCCTCCGGGCCGCGGACTACGTTGATCGCGCTGGTCGCCGGCGCCCTGGAGGAGACGGCCATCGACGCCGTCGAGCTGCACGGCTCGGCGGGCAGCCTGAAGGAGCGGATCGAGCGCAACGAAGCCTTCGACGCGGCGCCGGAGGCATTCTGTTTCGGCTTACTCGAGGCGTTCGACGTGAAGCAGCTGGCGGGCCTGTGCGCCCCGCGGCCGGTGCGGTTCGTCGAGCCGTCAGAACGCATTAAGGTGGAAATGGCGGAGCTGAAAAAGTGGTACGCGGCGTTCGGCTCGGACTTCGATCCGCTGCAGTGAACGGCCGCCCCTGAAGGCGGCGTATCGCTAACCCCCTGACGCGCTCCGTTAAGAAATGGAAACAGCAGACGCGCGGGAGCGGCAGGCGGCGATGCAGGTGCGGCGCCGCAAACCACGCCATTGTGAGACTTTGCGTTCTTCATGCATGGAAGCAGTAGAGCCGGCGGGTTTCGGCATGGGGCATGCTTAATCTCACCCAAGTACACTTCCGCCGCTGCGGGACGAATTGCTTCTCCCCAAAGGGCGACCGGCCCCGTCTGCACACCAGACGGGGCCGGCTTTTTTACGGCGCCGCCAGCCGGCCGGCCCAGCAGTGCACCTTCCGCACCGCCGCGGCGATTTGTTCCAGCTCCTCATCCGATCCCAGAAGGACGGGATGATGCAGCACGACGCAGCCGGCGTGGGCGTGTTCCGCCTCCCTTAGCGAGGCTGCACGGCGGAAACGCTCCGGCGAGCGGCCGATATGCAATGCGTGGAAACCCTCGTCTGCG
>DATKHW010000440.1:0-4688 GCA_035546275.1 Gemmataceae bacterium | reverse complement strand
GAGCGCTCCGACGAAGCGCTCCGCTGCGCGTCGCGGCTAACCGGCGCGGGGGCGGAAAACCCGGGTACTTCTATGTCTCCATACTTCCCCATGACGCGCCGCCAGGTACTGTCTCGCCTCGGCGGCGGTTTCGGCGGCCTGGCGCTGTCGGCCCTGCTCGGCGACTTTGCCCGCGCCGGCGACGGGGCGACAGTTTCGGACCTCGCGGCCAAGCCGCCGCATTTCTCGGCCAAAGCGACGGCCGTCATTCAGCTGTTCATGCACGGCGGCCCCAGCCACGTCGATCTGCTCGACCCCAAGCCGATGCTGGAGAAGTACGACGGCAAGCCGGCCCCGGCCGAGGCGGCCGACGATGAGAAGATCACGGGAAATCTCCTCAAGGGATTGTACAAGTTCAACAAGTGCGGCGAATCCGGCATGGAGTTCGCCGAGACGATGCCGCACGTCGGCCGGTGCGCCGACGACATCGCCGTCATCCGCTCGATGTACACCGGGCACCGCAACCACGAGCAGGCGCTGTGGATGATGCACACCGGCCTGACCGTGGCCGGCCGGCCGACGATCGGCGCCTGGGCGGCCTACGCGCTCGGCGCGGTCAACCAGAACTTGCCGGCCTACGTGGTGCTGCCCGATCCGCGCGGCCTGCCAGTGGACGGCATCCGCAACTGGTCGAGCGGCTGGCTGCCGCCGGTGTTCCAGGGGACGCCGTTCCGCTCCGAGGGCCTGCCGGTGCTGAACCTCAAGCCGAAGGCAGCGCGGCCGGCCGACGTGGAGCAGGCGCGGATGGACCTGCTCTGCAGCCTCAACGCCGACCACAAAGCTCGCCATCCCGACGAGCTGGAGCTGGACGCCCGCATCAGCAGCTTCGAGCTGGCAGCCCGAATGCAGCTGGCCGCGACCAACGCCCTGGACGTGTCGAAGGAAACGACGCAGATTCAGCAACTTTACGGATTCGACAACCCCACGACGCGGCCGTATGCCGCCCGCTGCCTGATGGCCCGGCGGTTGGTGGAGCGCGGCGTGCGCTTCGTGCAGGTGTTCATGGCCGGCCAGCCATGGGACGCGCACAACAACGCCGCCGCCCAAACGCGCGGCTGCTGCGACCAGACCGATCAGCCGGTCGCCGCACTGTTGACCGACCTGAAGCAGCGCGGCCTCTTCGAGACGACGCTGGTCTTCTGGGGCGGCGAGTTCGGCCGGACGCCGGGCGCGCAGGGAAAGGACGGCCGCGATCATCACCCCTACGGCTTTAGCGTCTGGCTCGCCGGCGGCGGGATCAAGGGCGGCCAGGTCTACGGCGCCACCGACGACTTCGGCTATCGTGCCGTGACGGACCGCTGCAGCACGGCCGACCTGCACGCGACCATGCTTCATTTGCTAGGATTGGACTACAGCAAGGTGTTTTATCGCCACAACGGCCGCGACGAGCGGCTGACGGACGTGTTCGAGCCGAAGGTGATCCAGGCGCTGCTGGCGTGAGCGGCGGGTGGGAGATGAGACGATGAGCCAGGCGCCGAGCAAACGTGAATTGGCGGCCGATGAGCCGGAACCGACGTGGGGAATCGCCCAATTGTTTCCGTCCCAAGGCCAGTGGAGTGAGGAGGAGTACCTCGCCCTGGACACCAATCATCTGGTGGAGTTCTCGAACGGGTTCTTGGAATTTCCTTCCATGCCCACCACCATGCACCAGATGATCACCGCCTACCTGTATGGCGTGCTGCTGGCGTTTTCGACGCCTCACGACCTAGGCACTGTTTTGTTCGCGGCGCTCCGAGTCCGACTATGGCCCCGAAAGTACCGCGAGCCGGATGTCGTCTTCATACGCAAAGAGCATCGCCCACGCATGGGGAACCGATTCTGGGATGGGGCGGACCTTGTTATGGAAGTCGTGAGTGAAGGAGCCGAGGATCGCCATCGCGACCTTGTGGAGAAGCGTGAAGAATACGCTCAGGCCGGCATCCCCGAATACTGGATCGTGGATCCACAGGAAGAGCGCATTACCGTCCTGCGCCTGGGCCGCAAGCGCTATGCCGTCCACGGCGAATTCAACAAGGGCGCGACCGCGTCCTCCCATCTGCTGCCGGGCTTCACCGTGGACGTAAGCGCAGCGCTGTCCGGCGAGGTCCCGCCGATGTCGCCGCCGAAGAGTCGGCGGAAGCCGAAAGGGCGTGCATAAAGCCCCCGGCCCGCTGAAACTATCCTGCCCCGTTCGCCTCATGCCCATCCAGCAATTGCACCCGCACGTCCGGGCCCTCGATGTGGTACAGCAGCCGCCGCGGGAGCGAGCAGACAATGCGTACGCGGTCGCCGTCGTAGTCCTGCCGATGAATTTCCGCATGGGCCGCCAGGTAGGAAAGCACCTTGCCGTTGCCGGCGTCCGTCTCGACCACGGCCTTGGCGAAATCGGCGGCGAGCATCTCGACCACGGCGTCCTGCAATTCGTCCAGTCCCTGCCCCATCGCGGCGCTGACCGCCGCCGACCGCGAATGATGCGCCTGCAGCACCTGCACGATCGATAGGTCGGCGACGCGGTCCACCTTGTTCAGCACCAGCAGCGTCGGCTTGTCCTTGCAGCCCAGCTCTTCCAGCACTTTGTTGACCGCTTTTATCTGTTCCTCGGCCTGCGGGTTGCTGGCATCGACCACGTGCAGCAAGAGCCGGGCTTGCCGCGCCTCTTCCAAGGTCGCCTTGAAGGAGGCGATGAGGTGGTGCGGCAGATCGCGGATGAAACCGACCGTATCGCTCAGCAAAACGCGGCCCCAATCCTTGATGTGCCATTGCCGGGTCCGCGTGTCGAGCGTCGAAAACAGCTTGTCCTCGACGTAGACGCCGGCGCCGGTCAGGGCGTTCATCAGCGTGCTTTTGCCCGCATTGGTGTAGCCGACCAGCGAAACAGTGTGTTCCTCGCGGCGACTGGCCACCTCCCGTTCCTTGCGCGCCTGCACCTCGACGAGACGAGCTTTCAGGTCGCGGATGCGCAGCTCGACAAGCCGGCGGTCCTCTTCGAGCTGCGTCTCGCCGGGGCCGCGCGTGCCGATGCCGGCCGCGGCGCGGCCCAGGTGCGACCACATTTGGCGGAGTCGCGGCAGGGCGTATTCGAGCTGGGCCAGCTCGACCTGGAGCCGGGCCTCTGCGGTGCGGGCGCGCGTTGCGAAGATATCAAGAATCAGCTCGGAGCGGTCGAGGACCTTGACCTTGGTAGCCTTTTCCAGGTTGCGAATTTGCGGCGGCGTCAGGTCGTTGTCGAAGAGGACTACGTCGGCTTCGGCGGCCTCGGCCTGCTCGGTCAGCTCCTCCACCTTGCCCTTGCCGATGTAGGTGGCGGGGTTGATCTTCATTCGGCGCTGGCAGAGGCCGCCGACCACCTTTGCGCCGGCCGTGGTCGCCAGGCCGCGCAGCTCGTCGAGCGGGTCGTCGCCGGCCCAGGGGCGCTCCGGCAAAGCCACGCTCACGAGGAAGGCGCGTTCCAAATGGACGGTGAGTTCGTCGCGGGTGTTGTCGAGAGTCACGGGTGGGTTGGTTCCTCCGATGGACACGTCATTTTAGGCGCGCCGGCCCGGTGGAACCAAGAGGGAATGGGGACGGCGCTTGAATCTGGAGCCGTCGCGCAACTTTTTTTGATTTTCTTGCGGATTTCCCTTGATCCTGACGTTGCGTGAGGTCGTACCATGCTTGCGGAAAGGAGAACCGCCATGCATTCGCCGCCCTGGAAGGTGGGCGAGTTGGCCCGGCGCACGGGCCTATCGGTGCGCTCGCTCCATCACTATGACGCGATCGGTCTGCTATCGCCGTCGCACCGGACGGAGGCGGGACACCGGCTCTACGCCGCCGCGGACGCCGTGCGCTTGCAGCAGATTGTGTCGCTCCGTCAACTCGGGTTCTCACTGGAAGAAATCCGCGACTGCTTGGACCGGCCGGAGTTTTCGCCCCGGCGCGTGATCCGGCTGCACATCGACCGCCTGAAAGAGCATATGGAGCGGCAGCGGCGGCTGTGCGAACGGCTGGAGACGATTGAAAGGCTTTTGGATTCGGCGGAGAAGGTCTCCGCCGACCAATTCCTTCAAACCATCGAGGAGATGAACATGCTGGACAAATACTACACTCCGGAACAGAAGGAAGAACTCAAGGAGCGAGGCCGTCAGCTCGGCGAGGACCGGATTCGGCAGGCCGAGACGGAGTGGCAAGAGATCATCGCCCAGGTCCGCGCCGCCATGGAAGCGGGCGTCGATCCGGCAAGCGAGCCGATTCGTCGGTTGGCCCGCCGCAGCAAGGAGCTGGTCGAAGCGTTCACCGGCGGCAACCCGGAGATTCAGAAGTCCCTGCAAAAAATGTGGAAGCAGGAACAGAACATCCACGGCCTCGACACGAGCGAGATGCGGCGGATGTGGGAGTATCTGGCCAAGGGGGCGCCGCCGGAGTAGCGACGGCTCACGACTGTTTTTCGATCAGCGATTGCGTTTTGACGATGGTGTGTTCGAGCGGGAAGGTGTGAAACGTTGACAGGCACAGACATCCTGGCCGGCCGTCGGCGGTGACGAAGCCGAGGGGCGCCACGTCGATGCGATGCTGGGCCGGAAAGGTGTGGATCAGGCCGCGCTTCTCACCGTCGGCCCGCAGCTCGTCATGCACTTGCAGGAAAATCTCCGGCGGCAACGTCTCGACCTGAAAGCTCATCTGGTAATGGATGC
>DATKHW010000439.1:0-2632 GCA_035546275.1 Gemmataceae bacterium | reverse complement strand
ACGCTCGACCCACCCTACACCTCTACACCTCTTGCAGGCGAGCCGGAAGGAGACCGCGCTTTTCCCGTGGCCGCCCATCCAGGCAAATGTTAAGATAGGCAAAGACGGAAGAATGGATAAGCATTCAGCGAGCGGAGGCATTGTAACAAGAACGATCAGGACCTAGCGGACGGATTGTGTCCGGTTTGCCGGCCGGGCACAATGGAGGCGTGGCGTCAGGCGCCGCGTCCTTTTTCGTGGAGATCCTCCGATGACGGCCTGCGTTTTTTGCTATTGCCTCTGTCTGAGCGCCGCGGCCGATCCGGCGCCAGAGACGCCGGCCGCCGCCAAGCCGGTCGTGCTGCTGGCCGGGACCGACGAATACAAGGCGGCCAAGGGAACGGAGGCCGCGTATGAAGGCGTCGTGGAGAACAACCCCGGCGACGGCGCCGTTGGCAAGGCGACGCGCTTCAACGCCTTCCGCCTGAAAGGGAAGGACGCCGACGGCAAGGAATTCGTGCGCGAGTTGTACGTCCCCGGCAAGGCGTTTCTGCTGGCGTCGTTCGTCGGTCAGCGCGTGCGCGTGACCGGCAAGTTCACCGACACCGCCGCGGAAGGCAAGGTCTATCTCGAATTGTGGCCGGCCCAGCTGGAAGGCACGGCGCCAGCGGCTGTCGTCGCGGCGCCGGCCCTGCCGAACGGCGTGCTGGCCCGGTGCGGCTGGCAGCCCGACGACGCGCGGCGGGCCGGTCAGCGCGTGCTGATCTACCACAACGGCCGGGAGATGGCCCAGGCGCTGCGGCTCTCCGGCGACGACGCGGACGCGGCCGCCACGGAGATCATGGGCCGGAAGCTGGGCGGGTCGGCCGTCGACTGGAGCAAGCAGATGATCGTCGTCGTCGCGGCGGGGTTGCGCGGCGCCGACGTGGACCACCTGGCCGTGACGCGGGTGGAAGTCAAGGATCGGACATTGACGGTCTTCTATCGGCTGTCGGTCGGTCCCGGTCCGGGCGGCTTCGGCTATCCGGCCGAGACGGTGCTGGTGGACCGCTTCGACGGGGCGGTTCACGCCGAGGAAGACCCGGCCCCCCCGCCGAAGGGGTCGGCCGACAAGTAAAGCGGGCCGCGTCGCCCGCCTTTTCGACCCTCGCCGTCGAGGACAGAGAAAGGAGACGTCCGATGCGTTATCGCTTTTTTGTCAGCCTCGCGGCCGCAGCCGCGCTGGCCGTTTCGGCTTCTGCGGATGTGATCGTGGCGACGCCGTGGGTTACGGTCCACGTCGGCCGGCCCGCCGTGCCTGCACCGCCGCCGACTGCGCTCTACCCCGGCGACCCGCCGCCCGTGCCGATTCCGCCGCCCGAGCCGGTGACGGTCGCGCCGACGCCCGCCGTGGAGACGCCGGCGCCGGTCCTGGTGCGGCCGCCTACCTTGGAGGAGTTCGCCTGCTCCTTCCACCCGGCGCCGGGACACTATGAAGTCGTGCTGATGAATCCCGAGACGTGCTGCCCCACGAAGGTCTGCTTCGACCTGCCGTGCGGCTGCCCCACGGTTCGCGTGCATGACAAGTCGCTGGTCTTCCATTACGGGTTGCTGCACAACGTCACCATCCGCTTCCGCCATGACGGCAGCGTGGCGGTGAGGGATTGAGCAGGAGCACGCAGCGCAAGCAAGTGCATCACTTTCTTGCGCTGCGTGCTCCCTTATTGCTGCGCCGTCACCGTGAACCGCGTCCCCGCACTGCTTCCCTGCTTATCCGGATCGTAATACTCGTACGCCCGCGCCCCCCCCGCCGCAGCCTGCACCGGCATCGTCGCTCGCAGGTGATACCGCACCGTCCATCTCTCGCCGCGATCCAACCCCGTCAGGTACACCAGCACCGAACGCGGCTGCATCTGCACCTTGGCTGCGCCGCCGCCCGGCTTCACCAGCGCTGTGAACTCGTCGGCCGACGGCACAAACCCCGGCGGAATCGGCAGCTCCACCATGACCATCGGCCCCGATTCCTGCGGATCGGCGAAACGCACCGTCGCCGTCGCCTCCACCTGCTCATCGACCGCCAGAGTCGTGCGGTCGTAGGTCAGATCGACGGCCAGCGCGGCCGGCGGCCGGGCGGCGTCGGGCACGTTGCAGCGGAACGACGACTGGAAGCCGATCGCCGCCCCGTTCGCTTCCGCAATCGTCAGCACCTGTTTGCCCGGTTTCAGCCGCGGCGACAGGTCCACCTGTTTCAGCACCTCGGCCTGGTCGGCGGGAATCCGCACGGTGTCGATGAGATCGCCGTCTAGCCGCAGCTGGACGACGCGCTCGGCGTCGCCGCCCAGCGGCTTGCCGGTCCCCGCCAGCAGCGCCTTGAGCGCCAGCACCGTGGCCTGCGTCGAGTACCACGTCCCATTCGGATCTTTCTGGGAGGTGATCCATGTCAGCGTTTTGCGCGTCGTGTCGGCGTGGCGGCCGGATCGGGTCAGTGCCAGCGCCGCCAGGGCCGTCGTCTCGATCTCGCCGCCGCGGCCGGCGCCGTAGAACGTCGTCCGCGCCCCCGCCGGCTGCTCCCACCATGCGAACTTGCCATCGTCGCTGGCGTGCTTCATCGCCTCCAGCCGGTCCAGGTAGGGTGCCGCATCAGCATTATGCTCGTCCACGACCAGCAGGGCGT
>DATKHW010000438.1:0-3171 GCA_035546275.1 Gemmataceae bacterium | reverse complement strand
CCGTTGCCATACTATACGTCAGCCTTAGCGGTCGGTAAACTTGCCAGCATGAACCTCCACGATTTGATGCGCGAATTGCGCGAAGACAACAAGAGTAGGATCATTCTTCTCGTCGCAGACGGACTCGGCGGCTTGCCCCTGGAGCCGGGCGGCAAGACCGAGCTGGAGACGGCGCGAACGCCGAATCTCGATAATTTGGCCCGCGAGGGTGTGTGCGGTCTGAGCTTGCCGGTTCTGCCGGGGATAACACCCGGCAGCGGCCCCGGTCATCTCGGCCTGTTCGGGTACGACCCGCTGCAATACCGCATTGGCCGCGGCATTCTGGAGGCGCTCGGCATCAATTTCGACGTGGGGCCGCGCGATGTGGCCGTGCGCGGCAATTTCTGCACAATCGATTCCTCCGGCAAAATCAGCGATCGGCGGGCCGGTCGGCCGTCCACCGAGCGCTGCGTCGAGATGTGTCAGCGGATGCAGCAGATAAAGATTCCGGGCGTGGAGGTCTTCGTCGAGCCGGTGCGCGAGCATCGGTGGGTGCTGGTCCTGCGCGGCGACGGCCTGGGAGACGGCGTCAACGACACCGATCCGCAGATGACCGGCCACGCTCCGCTGCGGGCCAAGGGCGGCGACGCGGCGTCGCAGAAGACGGCCGATGCCGTCAACCGCTTCGTCGCCGAGGCCGGCCGCGTCCTCAAGGACCAGGCGCCGACCAACGGCGTCACGCTCCGCGGCTTCGCACGCTATCCCAAGATTGACACGATGGCCGATATCTACGGCCTGCGGGCCGCCGCCATAGCCGTCTATCCGATGTACAAGGGCCTGGCCCGGCTGGTCGGCATGGATGTGCTGGACGCCGGTGCAACGCTGGGCGACCAGATGGAGACGCTGAAAAAGGTCTGGGATAAATACGATTTCTTTTTCATCCACTACAAGTACAGCGACAGCACGGGCGAGGACGGCAACTTCCCGGCCAAGGTGGAAGTAATCGAGCGGCTGGACGCCGAGGTCCCGAAGGTGCGGGCGCTGAAGCCGGATGTGTTCATCGTCACCGGCGACCACAGCACGCCGAGCAAGATGAAGAGTCATAGCTGGCATCCGGTGCCAACGTTGTTGTGGGCGCGGACGTGCCGGACCGATCCTGTGACGGAGTTTGGCGAGACGCAATGTCTGCACGGCGGGTTGGGCCAATTTGAGGCAAAGTATCTGCTGTCGCTGGCAATGGCCCACGCCGGGCGGCTAGGCAAATACGGGGCGTGACATGTCGCGCTTCCTCGACGCGCTGCGGTCGGGCCGCGTCCTGCTCATGGACGGGGCGATGGGGACCGAGTTGCAGCGCGCGGGGTTGAAACCGGGGGAATGCGGCGAGCTGTGGAATCTGACGCATCCGGAGAAGGTGCGGGCGATCCATCAAGCGTTTGTGGACGCCGGGGCCGAGGTGCTGCTGACGAACACATTTCAGGCGAATCCGGCCGCGTTGGCCAGACATCATTTGGACGATCAGTTGGCCGTCATTTGTCAATCCGCCGTCGATCTAGCACGGCAGGCGGCTGGACCGGATCGCTGGGTCGTGGCCGATGTCGCTCCCTACTCGCTTGAAGAAGAATGGCAAGGCCTTCCCAAGCTCGTCAGCGCTCTGTCCGCGGCCGCCCCCGACGGGTTCTTCATTGAAACGTGCAGCAATCCCAACACCCTGGTTCGTGTTTTGAAATCTCTCTACGCCGAGTTACCCAACGCGTTCCCTGTACTCGTGTCTTTCACCTATCGGCGCGATCGCGAAAACGAAGTTCGAACCATTGACGGTTTGCCGCCGCGGAAAATGGCGCGTTGGATGGAGGACTACTCCATCGCCGCTCTCGGCGTGAATTGCGGGAGCGATATGGGCATGCCGCAAATCTTGGAAACTGTGGAGGCGTATCGCGAAAACACGCATCGGCGTCTATTCGCACGGCCGAATGCCGGCACGCCGAAGCAGGTCGATGACCGTTGGATTTACCCTCACACGCCAGCATACATGGCGTCCTGGCTGCCGGAATTGCTGGAAGCCGGCGTCAGCATGATCGGCGGCTGCTGCGGCACGACCCCGGAACACATTGCCGCGTTCCGGCCCATCATCGATGAATGGAATCGCAAAAAGACTTGAATCTTTTCCGTCGCCGCTCACGTTCGGTTGACCATGCCGCCGAAATAATAGTACGCTGGACGATTGGACGGAAGGAGGCGTCATGCAGGCCGCGACCGACAAACCTACGAAAAAGCCGTCGCGCTGGACGCGGCGGGCTTTTCTGCAACGGACCGGCCTCGGTCTGCTGGCCGGCGGCGTCAGTCTCGGCGGCTATGCGTGGCTTATCGAACCGCACTGGGTCGAGGTGGTGCGGCGCGATATTCCCATCTGCCTTCTGCCGGCCGCGCTCGACGGCAAGACGCTCGTGCAGATCAGCGACCTGCACATCGGCCCCGAGGTGTCCGACTCCTATCTCCGCGACACGTTCCGTACTGTCGCGGACATCGGCCCCGACATCCTCGTCGTCACGGGCGATTTCATGACCTGTCAGGCCGGCGAGGAACTCGACCACGTCTGCCGCGTCCTGGACGACCTGCATCCCGGCCGTCTGGCGACGCTCGGCATCCTCGGCAACCACGATTACGCCAAGCGATACCAGGACGTGAAAACGGCCGACGCGCTGACGGGCCGGCTGACCGACCGGGGCTTCGTCATGTTGCGCAACCGCAGCCACGACGTGGCCGGCCTGACGGTGACCGGCGTGGACGATCTGTGGAGTCCGACGTGGAACGCCGAGGCGGCGACTCAGAAACTGGACCCCACGAAGGCGAACCTGTTCCTGTGCCACAACCCGGACGCCGCCGACAGCGACGTCTGGAACGGCTATCAAGGCTGGATTCTGTGCGGTCACACGCACGGCGGTCAGTGCAAGCCGCCGTTCCTCCCGCCGCCGATCGTGCCGGTCAGCAACCGCCGTTACATCGCCGGCGAGGTCGATCTGTTTGACGGCCGGAAACTGTACATCAACCGCGGCCTTGGCCACCTGCGGCAGGTTCGCTTCAACGTCCGGCCCGAAATCACCGTCTTCACGCTGCGAACCGCCTAGAGGTTGTCTGACGAATGGCTTGGGCAGTTGCTGTAGGGTGGGTCGAGTCTTCGAGACCCACCAGCAC
>DATKHW010000437.1:0-11495 GCA_035546275.1 Gemmataceae bacterium | reverse complement strand
TCAGCCCAATCCACTGTTGCAGAATTGAACAGTGGAGAGCCGGCGCGGCGCTGGTTCGGTCTGCCGGACTTGTCCGAGTGGGCGGGCGCGGTAGAATTGCGTTTGCTCTTGCCTGCTCCGCCCCTAATCGGTTGCTTCGGCAGGGCAACGCCGATGTAGCTCAACGGCAGAGCACCGCTTTCGTAAAGCGGGGGTTGTGGGTTCAAATCCCACCATCGGCTTTGACGTCAGGGGGCCGCAGGCCAAAACTTGCGGCTTCTTCATTTCTACCCGGCAAGTCTTCTATTGGGCGGTTTCCACCTGAGGCTGTGCGATCGGGTTATCGCATGATTAGAGCGGCGCCGTGAGCAACGCCGCTGAAGAGAGAGCCGCCGGCCGCCTGGGCGAGGCCGGCGGGCGGCGGTTCAGGCTGGCGACGCCGGAGAAGGGCGCTGACCGCACGGCTGCAAAGGGCCGGGCGCGTTCCACTTACGACGCCAGACGTGGGGCGCCTGCGGATTGTCTGATCAGGCGTGCTTGTGACCGCCCTTGTGTTTGCCGCCGTGCTTCCCTTTATGGCCCTTGTGGCCCTTATGGGCGCCCTTTGCGGCCTTTTGGACTTGGACTGCCGTCGAAGCGCGGGCGGGCGCAGGGGCTAGACAGGCCGAGCCGGCGGCCGTTAGAAATCCTAGAGCCAGCGTCAGAACGAGTTTCTTTACGGACATGCGGTCCTCCCTTTGGGGAATGAGGCGGGTGGGGCGAGGCGAGTCGTCCCGTGTTAAACACCGGCCACGCCAAGTGGTTCCGGCGCGCTCGCGTGGCTTTTCGCTGTACGGCAACTGGCCGTCTTGGTTACGCCGCCTGCGTGTCCGCCCCGACGCCCACGCCGCGATTACTCCTATTGGGGAGCGGTTCGGCGTTCGGGCTACGCAGGTCCCCGGCGTCGGCCGTCTCCCTCTTAACCCATCCTACCGTCGCGCCGTGGCTGTGCCGCCTCCCCAGCTGCACGGAACCGGCGCGGCGTTCTTTTCCCTGCCGACCAGCCCCTTCCCCCGGGTCCGTCGCGCGTCCGGCCTGGGGCCTCCGCGCATGGCGAGCCTGCGTGGGAACAGACGCCCTGTATGGCCGCCGGGAGGGCGGCGGGGATCAGGAAGGAGGGAAGCCGTCGCCGCGGTTCGCCGGCCGGTCGCCGGGTTGCGGTGGGTAGCGCCTGCGGCCCCAGTGACGGAACCAGAAGCGGAACGCCGTGCAGGCGAAGATGGTTGCCGCCCCAGCCAGGCCCAGGCCAAGCACCCACCCGTCGATTTCGCTCCGCCTTCCGCAAAGGAAGGCGGCCGCACCCACGAGAAGAAAGCCGAACAGTTGAACCGCAAGCGACACTACATAGCAGACTGCGAGGACGCGGACGCAGAGGGGCCAGCGGACCGCGCCGTCCCTTTGGTCCGGGCCAGATTTTGACCCTTCGTTGGGGGAACCGTCCTGCATGGGGCGATTGTCCGGCGCGGCGGGGTGGAGGGCAAGCGAAAACGCCCCCGCTGGCGAGCGCCCCCGCGGTGCGCAGCTTCGGCCAAGTCGTGCCAGCCGATTTCACCCGCATCTATCCCCTGTGCCGCCCGCGCAGCCTTGTGTCCGCGACGGCGAGTGGAATGCGGCCTTGGAACTCAAGTCGCCGGTTCCAGCAGTTCGATAGGGTGGGGAGGCGTACCGCTACATCGCCCCTGCTAATCCCCGGCCCCAGGAGGCTGCATGCACTTCAAGCTCAGGCGGCGCGCAACGCTTCACATTCTCGCGGCCGCATGCCTTTGCGCGCTCGCAGCAACCGGCGCAGCGGCGGGGGAGCAGCCGCCGGCCGCGGCCCCGTCGCTTGATCGCCTGGCCGCCATGAGTTGGCCGGAGCTGGAGGAAATCTACCGGGCGTCCGCCGCTGGAGCGATCCCGGTGGGATACACCGCGGGCCGGGCCATTTATTGTCCGTGCAGCCGGTTCGCCGGCGTCCGGTCTCTGGCGACGAAGGCCGCGTGGCGCGGCAAAGTGTTCGACGACGACGGATGCGGTCTGGTGAACCAGTGGTGTGGTTTCCGGGCGATCAAGGCACGCGTCTCTTACGGGCCGAGCCGGCTGGACGGGCAAGCATCCATTCTCATGGATTACGGCCAGACTTCCTGGGTTTGGGCGGACGTGCGCGACGAAGCGCGCGAAGTGGCTCCTGGCCTGTACTTGGGGCGCATGTACCGCTGCCGACATGGCTGTCCGGAGTTCCAGACCTTTTTCGCCCTTCAGATTTGCCCCGAACAGCCGTGAGGGATGCTTGAGCCATATCTGGCGGCGGCGGCTCTTTTCAGGTCGCTTTCCGGGCTGCGCCGGCGATCATCAGGACGACGCCTACCGCCAGCACCACGCCGCCGATGATCGGTCCCAGCCAAACCGCATGCTGGACAGGCGCCCACAAGGTGAACGGCCCCGCCTGCGCCACTGGCTCCTGAGTCGTGAAGAACGCGACGCCCTGCCAGAAAAGTAGACCGACGCCCACAAGCGCGACAATTAAGCCGACGAGCGTGAGAGGCTTCATAGTGTGTCCCTTTCATCAGCGACCAATGCGCATGCCGGCCGCCGCGGCCGACAAACATGTCAACCGAAAAAGGGCAAAACCTATGCCAGAGCGCGTCGCGGTCGCGCTTATCCCTTTATTGTTAATTTGACCTCTTCGATGTCACAATGGCCCGATTTGCGGAACGGCCGCGGCATCGGTTGAGCGATCCCTTTCTCATCCACGGTCCGCGACCGCAGGACGTAGTCCCCCGCCGGCAGTCCCGGCAGCAGCGCCGCCCAGTGGATCTTGCTCAGCCGCATTGGCCACGTCCGCGGCTTGCCGTCCGCGTCGAAGCCAGTGGTTCCCTGCGGGATCGTCTCGTCGGACAATCCGCCGCCCCAGCGCTCCGGCGCACCCAGCACTTCCGCGTCGGTCCACGGCGCCGCGGTGAAATAGGGATCGTCGGCCGGCCATTTCTCGCCGGCCGGGCGCATCCACACTTGCACCTTCGACAGTCCGCCGATTCCGACCTGGGCGTAACCGGTGATCGGGATCGCCTCGCCGCTCTTGACCTCCGTGGGAACCGACAGCGTCGCGGCGAACGACTTCAGCGGACTGTCGATGTCGTTGTTGCCGTTCGCGTAGGTGTCATTGGCATAATCCAGGTTCGTCAGCACGATGGTTGTGAGCCACTTGACGTTCTTGAAACCGTAGCCCTCTGGCACGACGATGCGCACCGGGCCGCCGCGCTTCGGCTCCAGCCACTGGCCGTTCAGCTTGTAGCAGACGATGACCGGCGGCAGGTCGAAATAGTCCTCCAGCACGCGGCCGACGGGCAGCGAACTCTGAAACATCTGTTTGGGATCGTCATTGTGGTAGCCGTAATAGAAGATCCGGCGCAGGTTCTCCTTCGGCCGGGTCAGCCAGACGACGTCGCGCAGCGGAACGCCTTCCCACAGGCCCATGCCGAGCGGACAGCCGATGTTCAGACACGTCATCACCTTGGCGAAGCGCACGGCGCTTTTCTCGGCCATTTTCAAGAGACCGACGAAGTCGAGCGCAGTCCCGTCGGCTTTCGTGAGCTGCTTACCGAGCGTCGCCGGCTTGTCGGGGTCGGAAATCACTTCGAGCTTCCAGGTCTCGCGCGTGAGTCCTACCTCGCGCCGCTTGCCTTCCGGCAAGGAATGCGGCACGGGCGTGCCGCGGGACACGTCCTGAAAATCCGCCTGGTTCGTGAAGAACGGCCCCAGCTTGTCGATGATCTTCGCCAGCTCCGGCGCACGCGGTTCGGACGCCGCGGCCAGCGACAAGCCGCCCGCGGTCGCCACGCAGGCCGCGCCTGCTTGCAGGAAATAGCGGCGCGTCAGCTTGGCGTGCTCGTCAAGGAACCGTTGGCGATCGTTCATGGCTCATTTCTCCCGACGACCGGATTCGCCCGGCGTCCCCTCTCGGAGTCCTCGCGTTTCATCTGGCCTGTGGGAACAGGATCCGGCCGGGCGTAGTTGTACGGATGCTATAGATGGTCCCACCGCCGGTAATGTACAGCGTCTTGAGATCGTCGCCGCCGAATGCGAGATTCGTCACCTCGTCGGTCGGGACCGGCAGGAACGCAAGCAGTTTGCCCTCGGGGCTGAGAACATAGATCCCGCCCTTCACGTCCTCGGCCGGCTCATGGGGCGGGTTCGGCTTGTTCAGCCCTGCGGCGACGTAAATCCGACCTTCGATGTCGTGTTTGACGCCGTCCGGCCCCCGGCCCTTGCCCCAATCGTACAGCAGCTTCTTGCTGGCGACGTCCACCGTGCCGTCGTCCTTGAGATCGAAGCGCCACAGTTTGCGGGCGCCGCCTTCGTGGTTGTTGTCGTTGTCGGCGACATGCAGGTACTTGTCGCCAGCCGAGACGAGGACGCCGTTGGCCCGATCGACCTCCCGGCCAAGGACGCGCGTCACCTGGCCGTCCGGGTCGATGCGATAGACGCCTTCAATGGTGCGGCCCTTCTCGTCGAGCTGGTCCTTGCCCGCCGTGGCGCCGTAGCGCGGATCGGAGAAGTAGATACGCCCTTTCGAGTCGATGGTCACATCATTCGGCTCGTTGAGGCGCTTGCCGTTGAATGTATCGGCGAGGACGGCGACTTTGCCGTCGAGTTCGGTGCGCGTGACGCGGCGCTGCGTGGACTCGCAGGCGAGCAGCCGGCCGTCCTTGTCGAAGAGCAGGCCGTTGGCCCCGGCGTCTTTGCGGTAAACGCGCGATTTGCCCTCGCGGTCAAGCAGCATGATATCGCCGTTGTCGCCCGTGGTGAAAAGGCCGAGCTTGGGATGCCACGCCGGCCCCTCGCCGCCGGAGCCATTAGCGACCTCGATTTTGAGCTTGGCACCCGGCTCGAATATCGGCTCGTCCTTGTCCGCGGCCGACGCCGAAACCACAGCAGCCAGAACCAGGGAAACAGGGAGCAAGCATCGCATTGCTGGGCCTCTCCGGAGGCGCCGCTGTTCGGGATCGCCTCGGCGACTCGATCCGGGCCGGAAGACATTGCGGCATTATCGCACAGGACCGGGCCGACGCAAGGGGCTGGCGGGCGCTTTGCCGACGGCCGGCGGGGTGCGGAAGCCGGCGCCGTTGTCTCCCCCTGTGGGAGGGGTAGAATGGCCTTGGAGCGACGATCGATCCGCTGCGCGGGTCGCGCTCGAAACCAGCTGGGATAATCGATCTTTTGCCCTCCGTGATGGACGCCATGCCAACCGAACACTACAAGGTCCGCGTCACCAAGGACCATCTCGTCTTCTGCAGCGGCCACTTCATCAGCTACGAGGGCGACAAGTGCGAACGGCTGCACGGCCACAACTACCGCACCAGCGTGGAGGTCGAGGGCGAGCTGGACGCCAATCGCTATGTCTTCGACTTCATCGCCCTCAAAAATCGCACCAAGGCGGTCGTCGACGAGCTGGACCATCGCATGATGCTGCCGACCCGCAATTCATTCATCCGCGTCGAAGAGGGGCCGCAATCCGTCCATGTCCGTTATCGAGACCGTGAATGGGTGTTTCCGCGCGACGACTGCGTCCTGCTGCCGATCGAGAACACGACGGCTGAATTGCTGGCTTTGTACATCGCCCGCCGATTGGCCGACGACCTGGTACGACTGCACGGCTATCGCCCGGCGGTGCTGCGCGTCGAGGTCGAAGAGAGCATCGGCCAATCGGCGACGTGCGAGCTGCGGCCGTCATAGATCTTCCCAGTCGGTGCGCGTCAGCCGGCCGTCGTGCAGAGCCGAGGCGACCAGCGCCGATTGCACGCCGCATTCCTGCAGGCGCCGCAGGTCTTCCGGGCCGCGGACGCCGCCGCCGGCGATCAGTTCCACGTGCGGATGCGCCTTGGCCAGGCGGCCGCACACCTCTTCTGTCCCAACGCCGCCGGCGACGCCCACCCGCGCCAGGTCCAGCACGATCAGACGCCGCACGCCGAGCCCGACGGCGCGTCCGGCTACCATTATCGGATCGGCGGTCCCCCACGCGCCCGTCGCGCCAAGCGGATGTCCCTCCTTCAAATCCATAGAGAAGACGATCCGTTCTCCGAAAACGGCGCATGCTTGCGCGAGCACTTGCGGTCCGGAAATTGTTTCCATGCCGATGACGATTCCTTCCAGGCCCTCATTCGCCAGTTGCTCAACGGAGTCGAAGCCGCGGACGCCAGCGTCGAGCCATAGCTGAAAGCCGTCGTTTTGGAGCTCGGCAAGAATGCGCAACGCCGGACAGGCGCCGCCAATAGCGTCCAGGTCGGCGACGTAAAGCCGGCTCAGCCCGAAGTGCGATCGGAAGGCCCGCGCCACGTCGATCGGTTGGCAGGACGTGGTCAGCACACTGACGACGGGACGGTACTCGCTCCGCCGGCCGGCGACGGCCCGCACCACGCGCCCATCCATCAAGTCGAGGACCGGGAGGACCTGCATACCTCTTCTCTCATCTTCCTTGTGTTCTTTGCGTCGTTGTGGTGAATCCGCCGGCTCGTTCGCTAGGATAGGGCGCGGAGCAGTTCCCAAGGAGAATCCCGATGCGCATCTACTGTTTCTTGGCAGCGGTCGTGCTGTCGTTGCCGGCCGTACCGAACCCGGCGTCGGCCGAGGAGCCGAAGAAAGCCGACGAGCCGTTCTTCGACGGTCAAACGCTGGAAGGCTGGCAAGGGCAGCCCGGCTGGTGGTCGGTCAAGGACGGTGCCATCGTCGGCGCCTACGCCGACTCGCTGCTGAAGCACAACACGTTTTTGTGGAGTAAAAAGACCTACAAAGATTTTGAGCTGCATTTCCAGATTCGTCTCAAGGACGGCGTCGGCAACAGCGGCGTGCAGATTCGCAGTTTCATTCTCGATCCCGATCTTTACACGGCGTGCGGCCCGCAATGCGACATCGGCCAGATGTACTGGGCCAGCCTCTACGGCGAGAACTTCGGCGGTATGATGAAGGCGGCCGACTGGAGCGCCGTCGAGAAAGTGCTGAAACCGAACGACTTCAACGACTACGACATCAAGGTGGTCGGCAAGCACGTCACCATCCGCTTCAACGGCGTCGTTACGGTGGACGACGATTTCCCACACATGCCGGACCAGGGCCGCATCGGTTGGCAGATGCACTCCGGCTTCAAGGACATGGAAGCGACGTTCCGCAATATCGAGTTCAAGGAACTTTCGCCCCCCGCGAAGGGCGAGTAGAACAAGAGCGGCTATGGAAATCACCAAAGTCGAAAAACTGACCAACGAGAAGTGGCTCAACCTGTTCGCCGCGACGTACACGTTGGGGCGTGGTCTGGAGACCGCGCCCCAACAAAGGACCGGCCGCTGGGTGTTCGCCTCGCGCAAGCCGGGCGACGATCCATATAAAATCGCCGACCGGGCCGACGCCGTGCTGATCGTCGCCCTCCTCCACGAGCCGGGTCGGCCGCCGCGGTTGGTGCTGGAAAAGGAGTTCCGCGTGCCGGTCGGCGACTTCGTCATCGGAATGCCGGCCGGCCTGTTGGAGCCGAATGAGAGCATTGAGGACACCGTCCGCCGGGAGCTGCGCGAGGAGACCGGCTACGAGGTGACGAAGATCCGCCGCATCACGCCGCCGCTCTATTCGTCCAGCGGCATGACCGACGAGGCCGCCGCCATCGCTTTCGTGGATTGCGTCGCCGTGCCCGACGGGAAGACGCAGCTGGAAGATTCGGAAGTCATCGAGGTTTTGCTGCTGGATTTCGACGAGATTTGCCGGCTGTGCGATGCAGCGGGGGTGCGCATCGACGCCAAGGTGTGGCAGACGCTGTACATGTACCGGCAGCTGGGCCGGCTGGAATAGGAGAGGTGGTCATGTCCGAACAGACGGAAACGGTCCCGCCGGGCCTGTTGCTCAGCGACGATTTGATCTTCGCCAGCCGCGTCGCCGGCGCGGCCCGCGCCGCGGGCGGGGAAGTGCGGCAGGTGCGCTCGGCCGATGCGCTGCCGGAGCTGGTGCGGCAATTGCAAGCGCGTTGCGTGATCGTCGATATCGCTTTCCCCGGCCTCGACCTGGCCGATTTGATGCGCCGGCTCGGCGAAGCGGGGGCGCCGCGCGTCGTGGCCTATGGGCCGCACGTGGACGCCGACGCCCTGCGCGCGGCGCAGGCGGCGGGGTGCGACCCGGTGCTGCCGCGGAGCAAGTTCGTGGAGAACCTGCCGCGCGACCTGGAGGGATGGTTGAGCGGGCGCCGGACAGGATGAAGAGGCGCCGGTCGGGGCTGGCGGCGGTTGGCCCGCGAGCTTGCAATTCAAGTCATAGCTATCGAATGTGAACATTAGCGCTCCGATTCGTCAGGCCGTCAGGCCGACACGGCGCGCGACAGGGGTCTGTCGGCCTGACGCTCATCGACGCTGGTGGGCTGCGTCGGGCGGCGCCGATTTGCCGACAACAGCGGTGCGTTTTCCGCCGCCGCGGGACGCGTCCGCCGGGGCTGATTATACCATAGGGAGGGGGCGCCTGGGCAGTCGGATAGGGGCGCCGTCGGCGGAATCCGGAGCGGCGGGCGATGGTCCCAGAGAGGGCGCCGGCGGCATTGACGGCGAGGCCGGCGGTGCTGGGGATCATGGCTTGGCAGGGTGCTTGGCGGCAAATCGGATTCATTTCATATTAATAGTAAAACAGTGAGCTGATACCGTTCCTCCCGACACCGCTTTCTTCCACTCGGCGTTCACCGGCGGTCCCTGCTAGAGAAAGGGATTGGTCCGTTCATTATGCCGGGCTGGGCCGGCGGCTCTCGCGGGAATTCGGCGGGCAGGCGCCGGTGGGCGGCTAGCGGCGGGTGCGCTGCGGCGGTATACTGAGGCGGCGTGGCGCCAGCCAAACGAAACTGCATCGGGAGGTGCAGCCATGAGGGGAATTCTCGGGCGCGGGGCGGCTTTGGGAATTGTCGCGGCGGCGGCCGTCGGCTGGGCGTTGTCGGCGCCGGCGCCGGAAGCGGGAGAGCCAGACCCGCGGACGGCTCAGGAGATCGAAGCGGCCAAGGACGACCTGCGCGAGTTGCGAAAACATGCGGAAAACCCCAACGCGGATTTGCACGATCTGTGGATGGAATGGCAGCGGTTCCGCACCAAGCACGCGGGGACGCCGGAATGGCGCGAGGCGTGCGTGGTAATGGCGAAGGCACCGTCGCCGCTGGATAAGCTGGACCGCGAGCAGATCCCTGACTGCGATCGCTTTGATTGGCAACCGCCCGGTTTGGTCGCGGTCCTCGGCGATCACCGGGCCCGGTGCTGGGGTCCAATCGTCGGCCTGGCCGTAAGCCCCGACGGCAAGACGATCGCTGCCACGGGAGGCGGCTTGTGGTTATGGGATACGGGCACGCAACGTGATAAGGTTCTATTGTTGGATAGGCATGGCTGGGGCGTCCCCGTTTTCAGCCAGGACGGGCGAACCTTAGCAGCGCAGTGCGGTTCGAACGTGTGTCTGTGGGACCTTAGCGCCGTACAACCGCGTAAGCGCATGTCGTTTAACGCCAACCCCTTCGTAAAAGATCCCAAATTCGACGAGATCGATGCCACGCAAGATATTTACCTAGTCGGGGACGGCAAAACCCTGATCGGCGGCGGGCGCTATGAATATCGGTGGTGGGATGTGAGCGGCGATGCTCCCAAGGACGTTGGAACGCTGGTACTAAGGCTAAAGCAACCAGCGGATGAGTTGCGCTTCGCGTCCGACGGGCGTACCGCGACGGGTGTGGCCAACGGAGTGAATCAATTTCGCGTGTTCGACTGGGCTGACGGTCGATTGAAGGAGCGGACGGCCAGCGCGGACGTCTGCGACCTGAAGACGGCGTTCAGCGCTGACAACCGCACAATGGCAACCCTCGTACATGGCGGGGAACTACAACTGTGGGACCTGACGACGGAGACACCCAAGCCAACGGTGAAATCCGACGGCATCCAGTGTAGCGCCTTGCGCGACCTTGGGTTCGCCCCGGATGGCCGACTCCTGGCGGCCCTTGACCGGGACCGCACCATGTGGCTGTGGGCGCTGGATGCGGATGCCGCCAGGGCCGCCGGCATGAAACCCGGCGACGTGTTCAGGCGGACGTCCCTGCCCTTCGAGGCCCGTTGCTTATGTCTTACGCCCGATCGACGTACGGTGGTGGTTGGCTGCGAGGATGGCACGCTGCACCTGTGGGATGTGGCCGGCGACAAGGAGCGCGTGCCCCTCCGGGGCCAGACGGGGCCGATCGAGCAGATCGCCTTCTCCCCGGACGCGCGGACGTTGGCGGTCCTCGGGCAGGACGGCTGGGCACACCTCTGGGATCTGGGGGGAAATCGGCCGCGCGAGCGGACGGCCTGGCGAGCCCATCCGGGCGCGGGCAGGAACCTACTGTTCACCCCGGAAGGCGACCGACTGTTCACGCTGGGCAGTGAGCGTGCTCCCCTTTACGGAATCGACAGCACGGTATGCCTGTGGGACGTCAAGGAGGACAAGCCGAAGGTGCGCCGCAAGGCCGAGTACCCCGAAGAATACTTCCGTTCGATGGCGCTTTCGCCGGACGGCCGATTCCTGGCCTTTGGTGGACGCGGCCCCCTCCCGGATGATAAAAACCGTCATAGCGGCCTCGCCCGCCTCGTTGATCCGTTGGAGGAGGGGCTGCCGACCCTCTATGACATCCGGCCAGCGCCCACGTTTGCCAAGGACGAGGTTGCGGCGGAATTGGAAGTCGCGGATGTATATGGGATCGCCTTCGCGCCGGATGGGAAGACGTTGGCCCTTGCCCTCCACGCGAACACTCGGTGCCTTAGCTTCTCAACAAAAACATTCAAGGAACGGGCCGCCATCATAGAGACATCGGTGAGCGGCGGCTGCATAACCTTTACACCGGATAGCAAGAAGCTCGTGGTCGCTGGCTGGCAAGATGTGGGTGCGAACAAGCCGGAAATTCCCGTGCTTCGGCTTTGGGACGTGAGCCAAACGCCTCCCCAGCCCGGGTCATATTGCACGACGAACGGTAAAACGATGAGGAGAATCGAACTTTCACCAGCCGGTTCGTGGCTCTTGTCTGTCAACGAAGATTTCGACGTCGAGCTGTGGGAGGTCGCCAACAGCACGAGGCTCTGCCGCTGGGAAGCGCCGGACAGGATTCGGGCGATCACGTTCAGTCCGGACGGCAGGTATTTCGCCACGGCGAATGAGAACGGGACTGTCTACGTCGTCCGGATAGGCGAAATGCGCAAGGAAGCGAAGCCTGAAAAGTGACTCGCAGCGCTGGCAGGGCCGGCGCTCGACTGCAAGATTGTCGGGTGCCGGGCCCGCGTTCGCAAATGCCGAGCCGGCGCGCCTTCGAGCAATCTGGGCCCGGCCTGCTACTTCTTGTACATTTCCGGTCGTGAATATCCGGTTTCTTTCTCCCCTCACCCCTGTACTCAGGGGAGACGGGCCGGGGATGCGGGGGAGTCTTCTCAAGGGATTCTCGCCCCCTCCCCTTCCCCCCTCTCCCCCGAAGCGGGGGAGAG
>DATKHW010000436.1:0-4165 GCA_035546275.1 Gemmataceae bacterium | reverse complement strand
CGACGCCTGCCCGGGCCTCTGTCATTGCTGTTCGCCCCAATCACACCGGCGCCACTTCGGCCGGTTGCTTGGCCGCGCGAGTGACGGCGGCGTCCCGCAGCAACGGCAGCAGCTGATCGCGGGTTTCGAGGAACGTCGCCGAGGCCAGATCGGCGCCGGCGGACTTCATCTTCTCCACAACCTGCTTCTCGTCCTCGCGCACGCCCCAGCAGCCCACCACGATTTTCACGGCCGGAAATCGGCGCCGCAGCCGCTTGCACAGGTAGCGCACCGCCGAGAAGGAATGCGGCGGGACCGCTCCGATGACCACCGCCGCGGGATGCGTCTCGCCGATGCGCGCCACCACTTCGCCGGCCAGGCTCTCCTGCGACGCCACATCGAACCGACACCGATCGGGCGGCAACAGTTGCTGCAGCATGCGCAAAGCCGTCTCATCGGCGGCGTCCCGCGCCGGGCATCCCAGCACGAGCAGCCGCTTTTTCTCGGCGTCCGGTTCGTTCGTCGCATCCTTGGCGTAAAGGGCTTCCTGCTCGGGAATGACCACGTTTTCCAGCACATGGCTCATCGCCGTGAGGATATAGTCCGCATCCTCCGCCGTCAGGCCGCCGCGCTCCCGGCTGTCCTTGGCGTGGGCCAGGGCCGGCGCCAGCACCTCGTCGTATACTTTCTCTACCCCATGTTTCTGGATATATTCCTCGACCAGCTTGGCTGCCTCATCCTCATCGCGCGCCAGCAGTCGTTGGTAGAAGCGGAGCGCCGGAGACAGCGGCGGCGCGTCGCCGAGCAAGATGCCGAGGAACTCCAGGTTCGTCACGTAGCGGGACAGCACCACCACGCAAGCCGTCAGCGGCGTGGACAGCAAGAGGCCGATCGGCCCCCACAGCCACGTCCAGAACACCGCCGCCACCAGCAGGGCCGGCCCCGAGACGCCGACGCTGCGGCCGTAGACGATCGGTTCCAGGATGTTGGTGATGAGCAAGTCCATCAGCGCGAAGAGGGCGAACGTCAGCAGGGGGCGCGTCCATCCCTGGTCGAAGGCGATGCTAATCACCAGCGGGCACACCATGGCCGCCCAGGTGCCGACGTAGGGGATATAGCGCAGGGCGGCGCCGAGCACGCCCCACAGCCACGGGTACGGCACGCCGATCAGCCACAATCCGATCGCCACCAGCGTGCCGAAGGAGCAATTGATGAGAAACTGATGGAACAGAAAGCGGCGGACCCGGTGCGTGGCCTCGCCCAGCGCCTTGGTGGTGCTGGTCACGTTGCGCGCGCCGGACAGCCGGATGACGCGGTTGCGCAGGTCCTCGTGCTGGCACAGCATGAAAATCACCAGCACGATGACGATGCCGGCGTCCACGCCGATTTCCAGGGCCGGCGCGAACGCCCATTCGAGCACGGGGTTCCACACGGACGACGTCGCCGGCGCCGGCGGCGCTGCGACGACCGTCGTGTTCGGGCCAGCGTCGGGAGCGGCGGCCGGCGGGCTGATGATCTCAACGGTTTCGTCCACGATCGCGGCGACGTTCTTCAGGCCGTCGCCCGACAGCATCCGATGAATGCTCTCCGCCTTGGCGCGAATCTCGTCGCGGTGCTTGGGCAACTCCGCCGCCAGGCCCTCCAGCTGGCTCACCACCGTGGCCAAGAGCGCCGCCACAAACGCAAACGCAAGCCCCGCCGCCAGCAGAGCCGCAAGAACTCGCGGCACATGACAGCGGTGCAGCCGGGTCACTAGCGGCGTCAGCAGGAAGGCCAGAAGCGCGGCAAGCACCACCGGAACGACCACGACCCGCGCCAGGTACATGGCGGCGACGACGAGCAGGAGCGTGATGGTGGTCACGAACGGCCGCAGCGGATTCGTGGAAGAGGCGGACGGCATAACGGTTCCCTGTCGGGGAAAGGTGCGTCGTAGAATCCAAGTTGCAACTGGGACGGGGCACGAAAAACCGCCGGCCGCCTGGACGGACGACCGACGGTTTTGGCAGAGGTCGCCGCGGCCTCCCTGTTCGGCGGACGTTTTTCCGGCGGCTTGCGGCGCCTAGATCGGCGGCGACCTTCGGATGGCGCCGCCCAGGAAGGACAGGACGGCCAGGACGATGAAGACGAAGAACACCACCTGAGCGGCGGCGTAGGACATGTTGGCCACCAGACCAAAGCCGAAAAACGCCGCGATGATCGCGATCACCAGGAACAGCAAAGCCCAGCGCAACATGACAAAGCCCTCCTCAGGCGCAGCAACTCGGATTGCACCGGCCCCCAGCGACATCGGGAGGCCGGGTCTCTCAGCGCGATGTATAGAGCAATCGCCGTGCCAACGTGCGCCGGGGCGTCCTTCGCCTCTCGTTCCCAGGCTCGGCCTGGGAACGGACTGCTGGCGAGGCTCTACCTCGCGTTTGCATGATCCGGCAGGCAGAGCCTGCCCGGCAGTGCGTTCCCAGGCAGGGCCTGGGATCGAGAACGCGCCAAACCCGCCGCCAAAGCGCTATTCCCGCCTTTCCCGCCTCCTTCCTATAATGAACTAATTCATCCCCTTCGTAAGGAGCGGCCCCATGCAGGACCGGATCGCCTACCAAGGCATCACCTTCGACGACGTGCTCCTCGAACCGGCTTACAGCGACGTCCTGCCCCGCGACGTGGACGTCCGAACCAAGCTCACCCGCAATATCCGCCTCAATCTGCCCATCGTCTCCTCCCCGATGGACACCGTCACCGAAAGCGATCTTGCCATCGCCCTGGCCCAGGAAGGCGGCATCGGCGTCATCCACAAGAACCTGCCCGTCGCCGATCAGACCAACGAGGTAGACAAGGTCAAGCGCAGCGAAAACGGCATCATCACCGACCCCGTCACACTGCCGCCCGACGAATCCGTCGGCGCCGCCAAGCGCGTCATGGAGCAGCACAAGATCAGCGGCGTGCCGATCACCGTCAACGGCTTCCTCAAGGGCATCCTCACCCGTCGCGATCTGCGCTTCCTCACTGACAACAACCAGCGCATCAGCGAGGTCATGACCAAGGACAACCTGGTGACGGCGGCGGAACATACGACGTTGGAAACGGCCGAGCGGGTTTTGACGGGAAACAAGGTCGAGAAATTGCTGCTGGTGGACGATAAGTATAAACTGAAAGGTCTCATCACGATCAAGGACATCGACAAGCTCGCCAAGTTCCCCAACGCCTGCAAAGACCCGCGCGGCCGGCTGCGCGTCGGGGCGGCGGTCGGCGTCCACGATTATGAGCGGGCGGAATCGCTGATCCGGGCCGGCGTGGACGTGCTGGTGGTCGATTCGGCGCACGGCCATTCAAGCAACGTCATCGAGACCGTGGCGGCCATCAAGCGGACGCATGAGATCGACGTCATCGCCGGCAACATCGCCACCGAGGAAGCGGCGCAGGCTCTCGTCAAGGCCGGGGCGGATGCGGTGAAGGTCGGCATCGGGCCAGGGTCGATTTGTACGACGCGGGTCATTTCCGGGGTTGGCGTTCCGCAAGTAACTGCTATATATCAGGCCGCCCGGGGCATAGGCGACGCGGACGTGCCGATCATCGCGGACGGCGGCGTGCGGTATTCCGGCGACGTGACCAAGGCGCTGGCGGCGGGGGCGCACAGCGTCATGCTGGGCAGCCTGCTGGCCGGGCTGGCGGAAAGTCCGGGACAGACGATCATCTACAAGGGACGCAGCTTCAAGACGTATCGCGGCATGGGATCGATCGGCGCCATGATGGCCGGCTCGAAGGACCGCTACCGCCAGGACGGCGGCGGCGCCGCCCAGCGCGACAAGCTGGTGCCGGAAGGCGTCGAAGGCCGGGTGCCCTACAAGGGGCCTCTGGCGCCGTTCGTGTTCCAGATGGTGGGCGGACTGCGGGCCGGCATGGGCTACTGCGGCGCCCGGAACATCGAGGAGTTGCGCACCCGCACCCGCTTCATCCTGGTGAGCGCGGCGGCGGTGCAGGAGAGCCATCCGCATGACATCGCCATTACGCAGGAAGCGCCCAACTACAGCTCCCGCGCGGAGTATTCCGCGACGGACAACGGCTAGCCTGGCCGGCCTCGGCCTGCTGCTCTGGGCCGGGCTCGCCTCGGCCCAGCAGCCCGGCCTGGTCCTGACGCCGATCTCCCCGCCGTCGGCCAGGGCGCCCAAATCCCCGCGGCCGCACGACCACTTCG
>DATKHW010000435.1:0-5686 GCA_035546275.1 Gemmataceae bacterium | reverse complement strand
CTCGCCGTTGCAACTTGATTTCACGGAGGAAATCGCATGGCCCGCCGTCTTCCCTTCTTGCTTCTGCTGGCCGCCTGGCCGCTCTTCCTGGCCCTTCAGCAGGGCGACGACTTCGACGAATCGGAACATTGCCACGTCGCCTGGATGATCGGCCGGATGCATGAGCAGCCGATGCGCGATTTCTTCCAGCACCATCAACCGCTCTTGTGGGACCTGCTAAAGACCTATTATCTCGCCGGCGGCGACGGCCCGGAAGTGCTGTACTTCGGCCGGGCGTTGGTCGTCGGCTGCGCCCTGCTTTTTGCGCTGGGCGCCTATCTGCTCGCCCGCAACTGGACGCGGGGGCAGACGGGCGCGGCATCGCCCGGCTGGTTCGGCGTCGTTCTGGGCGTCGCGCCGGTTCTGCTGATGAGCCTGGCGCTGCGCCAGTCGCTCGTGATCCGACCGGAGACGATCGGTCTGCCGTTCGTCGCCCTGGCCCTGGCGTGCTGGACCTATCCGACCCGCGCGCGGTGGGCGACGCTGGTCCGGGGGTTCCTGGCCGGCGTTCTGTTCGGCGCCGCGCTGTACGCCAGTCCGCGCTTCGCCGTGCTGGCCGGCGCCTTTCTGCTGCTGCCGGCCGACCGTCGCCAGCTATTTTCGCTGGAAATCGGCCCGCTGGCCGTCGCTGTCGCCGGTGCTGTGCTGTTCGTGTTCGGATACCACTTTCTCATGGGCGGTCGGGTCGCCGATTTGTGGTTCAATGTGGAATTCAGCAGCATCACGTACAAGACGGCGGCGGCGGCCGTGCGCCCGCCGATCCGCCTGCTGGTATTTACCGGGGAATTGATCCTCGTCGCCGGCTGGGTTTTTCTGAGGTTGGACGGACTGGGCCGGCGCCGATTTCTCGTGCAGGCAGTCTACTTGCTGCTGACGACGGCGGCGGCGTTGTCGTCGGCCTGGCCGCTGCTCTATCCGCAGAACTTCATTGCACCCGTGATCTTGATGAGCGTGATGTTCGCTTGCGCCGCCGGCCGGATGGAAACCGTCCGCATGCCGGCCCGGCGGAGTTGGGCGCCGCGCTGGGCGCTGGTGGTCGCCGGCGTCGGCTTGCTGCTCATGCTGCATGATGTGGTCGTGCGGGAATCCATCGTGGCCCGTGTGCAGCACAAGCACGACATGCTGGCCTTGCTCCGGCCAGGCGAGCGGGTGCTGCTAGCCGCCGCCTTCCATCCGATCTGCGCCCTCGACGCGACGTACTACATCAACCCCATCGTGGACGACGACGACCACTGGGGCAAGGCGGTGGCGGTCGCCCAGCGGCGCCACTGGGCCTTGCCCGACTGCGACTATCTCGGCGACGTGCTCGCTCAGAAGCCGGTGCTAGTGGACGATTACCTGATCCGGGCCATGCCGGAAGCCGACCGCGCCCGCTACCGCGCCGTTCTAGACCGGGAGTACACCGAAGCGACGCCGTTCTCGTCGTCGCACCACTGTTATCGCCGCACCGTGAATCCCTGATTACCGACAGTCGGGAAAGTAATGTCAGCCGACTTTCGAGGCCGCCTTCGTTTGGCTAACAGCTAATAGCTGTTAGCTAATAGCTGTTAGCAAAAATGCGGACATTACTTTTGTGACCGTCAGTAGGGATCGCCTGCCTGAAAAGCCTTGCCCTTTTTCTGGAAGAACTCCAGCCAGTTGCGCGTCATGACATCCGCCAGCGTTTTGGGGTCTTTTAAGTCCTCTGGCGTCTGGCCCCAGAAGAAGCCGATCCAGCCGACCGCGTCCTTCCGAGATTTATCCATGAAGGCCTCGAACTCTTCCTCCGAGCAGCTTAGCGGAAACGTCTCCTCAATCACCACGGGCTTGCCGAGGGCGGCGAATCCGTGCAGCGTCGTCAGCGCGTCATCGACCTTCTTGGCCTGCGGGTAGATGTGGACGCAGTAGAAATCGAGATCGTCGCCCTTGTCCGATTCGATCGGCAACATGCCCAGCACGGGCATCATTCCGACCGTAATGAGATGGCGATCATCCTGTTTGCGGATGGCACGCGCCAGGCGACGAATCCACTGCCGCGCGATTTCCGGCCGGGTGCGATCGCCGGGGTCGAGCGTGATGAGCTGGACGAAATAGGAATCGCCGAGCGGCTTGCCCGGCAGCCAGCCGCCGGCTTCGACCTTGTTTCCGGGCGCGACCGGTTCGTTCATGAGGTCGTAGCAGAAAACGGCGTTGCTTTTGGCGCAGCGGCCGGCGACGGCCTCCCAGAAGCAGGCCTGGGCGTCCCATCGGTCCTGTTCGGAGAGCTTGTCGTACCAGGCCGGCGCGTCCTTTTTGTGGTAACAGCCGAGGCCGGTCAGGTCGAGGTAGAGCCGTTCGCGCTCGGCCAGCTGGAGCAGGTCGCCGAGGCGCTGGAGCTGTTTATCGTTGGGCTTGTCGGCGGCGTCCATGAATTTGCCGAACTGGAGGTGGATGCGGACGACGTTCGCCCCCAATCGGTGCATGTCGGCGAAGGCTTTCTCGACCTTGGCCCATTCGCCGTCCCAGTAATCCTCGATGAGCCGGCCGTCGGCGTCGTGGTCATAGTTGAATCCCCAGGGGACGAAGCGACGGCCGGAGTCGGCGAGGACGAAGGTGTGTTTGTCCTTCGATAGCCGGATCGGTTCAAGTATCTTGGCGCCAGCGGAGGCGGACGGCAGCAAGAGAACCAGCAGCGACAGCACGGCGTGCAGGATTTTCTCCTTCGGAGTCTATGGTATGCACAGCCTTGCGGGATCGGCGATATGTAGACGCTCGCCGTTGACTTTGCCGGCCGATCGCTTATGATGAATGCGATCGCTCCTCCTCCACGCCACGGTACGGCATCCCGGCCTCGTCCGCCGCTTCCCCCCGAAATGCTGGGAATGGAGTCCCACGCGTGGCAGCATTGCGAACGAGTTCCATGGACGCCTTCGACCCCGCCAAGGACGTTCGGATTCTCCGCGAACCGGCCGTATATCTGGTCGGCCGGCAGACGATGAACGCCGCCGAGATCGATCGCTTCCTCGCCGATCACGGCGTCGCCTGGCAGACCGACACCAACGTGGCGGGCGAATATTTGGTGGAGATTTCGGGTCGGGTATGTTACATGAGCTTCGCCCGCCCGCGCCCCGGCGGCAACAAGACGTACCTCGACCATATTCTGGAAGTGGGCCACGGATCGGTCCTGGAGCACGCCGTGTGGAATTTCATCTTCACCGGCGTTTCGCGGAGTTTAACTCACGAGCTTGTCCGACATCGCGCCGGCTGGGCCTACAGTCAGCTTAGTCAACGCTACGTGGACGAATCCGTTGCGGAGTACGTGGAGCCGGACGCGATCGGCGACGACGCCGAGCTGCACGCCCTTTGGCTGGAGGCCGTGGCGCACGCCCATAAGGCCTATATGCAGTTGGTCGAGAAGCTAGCCGACAAATTCAAGGACGAGCCGGACAAGACGCTGCGGAGAAAGCTGGCCCGCCAGGCCGCCCGCAGCGTGCTGCCCAACGCCACCGAAACGAAGATTTTCGTCTCGGCCAACGCCCGGGCGCTGCGGCATTTCATCGAGATGCGGGCCAGCCGTCATGCGGAAGTCGAGATCCGCAAACTCGCCGTCAAGGTGCTGGAGATCATGCAGGTCGAGGCGCCCAACCTTTTCAGCGACTACCGCCTGGAGCCGCTGCCCGACGGCTCACGGGAGGCCGTCACGCCGCATCGCAAAGTGTGAAAGCCGTCAGCTATCAGCTTTCAGCTTTCAGCCATTCAAGGCCGCCCCGCGGCGGACCGCACCGCCATGAGATAATGACTTCTTTCACCCTCTGGCTGATAGCTGATAGCTGACAGCTGACAGCTCTTTCGAGGAGTTTATGGTTCGCGACGATCAATCGGCCCAGGGCGTGCTCGAATTGCACCCCAAGGGCTACGGCTTCTTGCGCAACGCTGCTCGAAACTATTCGGCCCAAGCCGCCGACGCTTACGTACCCGCCCCTTTCATTCAGAAGCTCGGCCTGCGCGAGGGGCTGCTCCTGACCGGGCCCGTTGACGCCGCCCGCAAAGGGACGGGGCCGCGGCTGGCCCGCGTCGAGGCCGTTGAGGGCCAGCCGCCCGAACAATATCGGCCGCGGAAATTCGACGACCTCACGCCGATCGATCCGCAGGAGCAAATCCGCCTAGAGACGGGCCGGGAGCCGCTCACCACCCGGGTCATGGACCTGCTCACCCCCATCGGCAAAGGGCAGCGCGGCCTCATCGTGGCGGCGCCGCGCACCGGCAAGACGATCCTGCTGCAGCACATCGCCCAGGCGGTGGTCGCCAACCACCCGGAGATGCACCTCATCATGCTGCTAGTGGACGAGCGGCCGGAAGAGGTGACCGAGATGAAGCGCTCCATCCGCGGCGAGGTCGTCGCCAGCAGCGCCGACCAGGACAGCCTCAACCACGTCCGCCTCGCCCAGCTGGTGGTGGAACGGGCCAAGCGACTGGCGGAACAAGGCAAGCAGGTGTTCGTCCTTTTGGACAGCCTGACGCGGCTGGCGCGGGCCTACAACAAAAACGTCGGCAACAGCGGCCGGACCATGAGCGGCGGCGTCGATGTGCGGGCCTTGGAGATCCCCAAACGCCTCTTTGGAGCGGCCCGCGCTTTCGAGGAGGGCGGCTCGCTGACCGTCATGGGCACCGCTTTGATCGACACCGGCAGCCGTATGGACGAGCTAATCTTTCAGGAGTTCAAGGGCACCGGCAACATGGAGCTGGTGCTGGATCGGCGCCTGGCGGACCGGCGCATCTACCCGGCCATCGACATCGGCCAGTCGGGCACGCGCAAGGAGGAGCGGCTCCTGGCTCCGGAGGTGTTGCAGCGCGTGACGCTGCTCCGGCGCACGCTGATCCAGCTGAAGCCGATCGAGGCGATGGAGCGTCTGGTGAAGAAGCTCGGCGAAACCCCATCCAACGCCGCCTTTCTGGACCAAATCGCCGTCTACGGTCGCTGAGCCGTTGGTTTACTTTGCTCCTGTGCGCAACGCGCCGGTTATGCCGGATTTGACGGCGCCGTCATTTTGCATCATCGGCGGCGCCCTGTGCCCGAAATCGGGCAGACCCGCTCCAGCGCGAAAAGTCGGCTGGCACGGATTCTCATTCAAAAGTATAATCCCGCAACAACTTATGCCTCGTCGCCCACCGATGGCCGGCCGCGGCATGTCGGTTGCGAAGCAGGCGGCGGCGCGAATCGCGCGGATGGAGTCTTGCGGAGTGGCGGACTCTTCTTCGCGATTTTGTGCTAAACTTGGCGCGGCCTCGGCCAACGTGGGCGGGGTCGTACACCGACTTCCCCTACCGCTAGGAGGATGCTCGAATGACCCGCTGGACAACGACGTTTGCAGCCTTCCTGTGCTTTGTGCCCGCCGCAATGGCCAACCAGACGCAGAAAAACGACTTGCCCACCGTCGCCAAGGAACCCCTCCCGAAAGCTGCCAAAGACGCTCCCGCCTCCGATAAACCCGCGGCCGCCGACGAGAAAAAGGACGACCAAAAGCTTGTCATCACCGACAAGACCGAAGTGCAGCTCGACGGCCGGGACTGCAAGCTGGCCGACATTCCCGCCACGGCCTCCGTCATCAGCCTCGAAGTCGCGGCCGACAAGAAGACCATCGTCAAAATCCATTTCCAATCCAAGAAGTGACCGAATCGGCCGCGGGCG
>DATKHW010000434.1:0-10537 GCA_035546275.1 Gemmataceae bacterium | reverse complement strand
AATCGGCGCGATCGCAGGAGAGAAGACATGGTTCACCACCCTTGAGAAAGTCGCATCCTGGCGGGGCGGAGAGACGCTTGCAAGCGGAATGGGCGGGGCGGTCTGTTCACTGATACGGTGCGAAGATACGAGCGGTTCGAGGCGGCGGACAGAGTTTTTTGCATTTTTTCAGCGTTTTTCGCTTGCTTTTCCAAGGGCGCCGCGATACGGATATAGCATCCAGTCTGCAAATGCACTACGTGGGACCGCCGCGGATGATGACGCACCGAGTGGGACGAGGGTGGTGGATCGGGATGGCGCTGGCCGTAACGGCCGGCCTGTCCGCCTCCGCGCCCCGTGCCGCCGCCGACTGCGCCGACCATGCTCCGTCGCTCCGCATGGAGCTGCCGTCCGCCCCCGGCCCCCACCATTCTAACGCTCCTCCGGCCCCTTGCCCGTGCCGCGGGCCAAGCTGTCACCAGCTCCCCGCCGACCCTGCGCCGGCGCCGCCCGCACCGACGCAGACCTCGCCGAGCCAGGATTGGGCGTGGCTGCAAACCCCGATCGCTCCGATGGTTACGGCCGGCGCTGCCTGGGCCGGCGACGACCGACTCCTCGCGCCGCTTTTCTCGCCCGCCCCCCTCGAACCCCCTCCGCGCTGATTTCTCCCAGCTTCCGTTGCTGACAACTAATTGTCATTGCCGATGCTGCGCGCGAACTGTCGGCCACTGATCCGTGCGTTACGGACCTGTCGCGCCTGTCGGCAGACCGACCCACCGGGACGCAGTGCGTTGCCATGCGCTCGGTGTGCGCTGATCGACATGTTCCGTCTTCCGTACCTAGAAAGGAGTTATGCGATGCCTCAAGATGAAGTTTTGCTCAACCAGCGCGAGATTCTGGCCAACCAGAAGTCAATCCTCGACAACCAGGCCAAATTGACCAAAATGCTGAGCAACCAGGCCGCGATCGTCGCCAACCAGGAGTCGATCCTCGGCAATCAGGCGAAGCTCGACAAGGTCCTCGCCAACCAGGCGACCTTGCTTGCAAACCAGGACTCCATCCAAAATAACCAGCAGGAGATCCTGAGCAACCAGCGTGAAATCCTGGGCAATCAGAACAAGATCCTGGCGAAGTGAACCACACCCGCGGCGGCCGGGCGGCCGCCCACCAGTCCGAGGAGGTTTCCGATGTCCATTCGACGCACCCCCCCGAATCCACGGACGCGACGCCGCCCGGCGTTTGTCGTCGCCGCGGTCCTGATCGGCGGCGCCTGCGCCGGCCTGGCGACGACCGGCTGTAACCAGTCGCAACCCAACAAACCGGGCGAACCGATCAAGCTCAAGGTCGGCTACATCGGCCTGACCTGTGAGGCGCCGATCTTCGCGGCCCAGGAGAAAGGCTTCTTCAAGGAGGAGGGGCTCGACGTCGAACTAGTCCAGCTGGGCTGGGACACCCTCCAAGTGAGCCTTAGCACCGGCAAGGTGGACGCCAACCACACGCTGCTCATGTATTTGCTGCAGGGCGTCGAAAAGGACCTGGACGTGAGAATCACCGGCGGCGTTCACATGGGCTGCCTGCGCATCCAGGCCGGTGCCAACACCGATATCAAAACGGTGGACGACCTGAGAGGCAAGACCATCGGCGTGCCTGCTCCTCCCGGCAGTCCGCCGCACATGTTCGCCCAGCGTGTGCTGGCCGCCCATCATCTCGACCCGTCCCAGAAGTCCAAGGACGTGACCTGGAAGGCGATCGCGGGACCCGCCCTCGGCGCCGCGCTGAAGAGCGGCGAGATCCAGGCGGTGGCCGACTCCGAGCCGCTGGGGTCGCGTTTCATCGGCGACGGCCTGGTAAAGGCGGAGGCGGTCGCGGACCAGATGAAAGACGACCCGTACAGTACGGAGTATTGCTGCGTGAGCGTCGTCAGCGGCAAGCTCGCGCGGGAAAACCCGACGGCCGCGGCCAAGGTGACGCGCGCCCTTCTCAAAGCGGCCAAGTGGGTCGGCGACAACCCGAAGGAGGCCTCCGCCCTGTCGGTGGATGAGACGAAACATTACGTGCCGTCCTCGCCGAACATCGCGGAAATCAATACCCAGGCGCTCCTGAAACTCAACTATACGCCGGGTGTGTCGAAGTGCCGCAAGAGCCTGGACGACGCGGCCGAGGACATGAAGCGGGCTGGCCTGCTCCATGCCGAAACCGATCCCAAGGAACTCGCTCAGAAGGCCTGGCAGGACCTCGACGGCGTCACGGACGACTGGGTAAACGGCCTGAAGGTGGAGAAGGCGACGGCGGGCCGGCCCGCGCTGATGAACCCGGTGGAGTTCGCGGCCCTTTTCGCCGGCCAATCGTCGTGCTGCGGCCATTGCTGCTGCATCGGCGAATGACCGACCGAATCCGCCGCACGGGAGTTTCGTCTCTTGTCCATCGATGTCGTCGCTGGGCGACCCGCCACCACGGGCGAGGTCGCAGTGAATACGCCGGCGCCGCCGGGTGCGGCCGCCGGGCGCGGACCCGCCCTGGCGGCCGTCCTTGCGCCGGTCGTTGCCGCCGTGGCCGCACTGGCGGTGCACCTGCTCCTGCCGAACGGCCAGGCGCCTGCCTCCGGCTGGACAAAGCGCCTGCCGCCCTGGATGCGCCCTTACCCCATCGCGCTGGAAGCGCTGCTCATCGCGCTCCCACTGTTCGCCACGCTGGAGTGGCTGTGGCAGCGCGTCCGGCCAGCCGCCATCCGCGCCGCCGAGCCCATTGCGGCGCGTTTTCGGGCGTGCGGCCAATGGTTGTGGGAGCACTCCGCGTGGCGGCGCTGGGTGCGGATAGGAGTTGTGCTGTGGGGCGCGTTGTTCGACCTGATTCGGGATTTGCGGCCGTGGGGCCGGCGCAACGCGCCGCTGGCCGCCGGAATCGTAGTTGCCTTTTGCGCCTGGGACCTAGTCACGCTCAAGCTAAACTGGCTCACCCTGCCGTACTTCCCTGGGCCCGACCGGGTGCTGGCGGCGCTGGTCGCTGACCGCAATCGGCTCATCGCGAGCACCCTTTTCTCGCTCGTGTTGCTCCTGAGCGGCTATGCCGCCGGCGTGGTTGCAGGACTCGTCTGCGGCGTCCTGATCGGCTGGTTCTCCCGCGCACGCTACTGGGGCATGCCGATCCTGCGCATTTTCGGCCCCGTCCCGGCGACCGCCCTGATCCCGCTGGTGATCACCTTGTCCTCGCAATCCTTCATCTCCGGGGCGGCGCTAATCGCCTTCGCCGTCTGGTTTCCGGCGACCATGCTCACGTCGTCGGGGATCGCCAATGTGCGCGTTTCTTACCTCGACGTGGCCCGTACACTCGGCGCGGGGCGGCTGTACCTAATCTTCCGCGTCGCCGTGCCGTCCGCCCTGCCGAGCGTTTTCCTCGGCCTGTTCATGGGGCTGGGCGCTGCGTTCCTGACGCTGATCGTTGCTGAAACCGTCGGCGTTCCGGACGGGTTGGGGCTGTACCTTTCCTGGGCGGCGGGCTACGTGGAGTTCGACAAGGTGTTCGCGTCAATCCTGATCATGGTCGTCTTCTTCTCCACGCTGATGACGCTGCTGTTCAAGGTGCGCGACCGCGTTTTGCAATGGCAAAAGGGGGTGATCAAATGGTGACCGCCCCCGCCCTAGGCGCCGCGGAGGGATCGTCGCTGAGGATCCGCGACGCGAGCAAGACGTTTCACGCCGCCGACGGGACGCCGGTTCCCGTGCTGGACCGCCTCTCGCTGACCGTGTCGGCCGGCGAACTGGTCTCGCTGGTCGGTCCGAGCGGCTGCGGCAAGTCCACGCTGCTGCGGCTCATCGCCGGCCTCGACGCGCCGACGGCCGGGGAGCTGTGGGTGGGCTCGGCGCCGATCACCGGGCCGAGCGCCGAGCGCGGCCTGGTGTTCCAGGACCCAAGCCTGTTCCCCTGGCTGACGGTTCGCGGCAACATCGAGGCTGGTCTGGTCGCGCGCGGCGTCCTCCGACGGCGGCGGCATGAGGTGGACGAGTACATGGCCCTGGTCGGTTTAATCGGTTTCGCCGACGCCTACCCGCATCAGCTGTCCGGCGGCATGGCCCAGCGGGCGGCGCTGGCGCGAGCGCTCATCAATCACCCGAAGGTCTTGCTTCTGGACGAACCACTCGGTTCGTTGGACGCCTTCACGCGGATGCAGATGCAGGACGAGGTGCTGCGTTTGTGGCAGGCCCGCAGCACGACGATGCTGCTGGTGACGCACGACATCGACGAGGCCGTCTACATGAGCGATCGGATCGTCCTTTTGACGCAACGGCCGTGCGGCGTGGAGCGCACAATTGATGTGGACCTGGAACGGCCGCGCGATCGCAACAGCCCCGGCTTCCTGCGATTGCGGGCGGAGATTTTGGAATCGCTTCACTTCGCCGGCCATACCCGATTTACCCAAAAGTCCAACGGCGTTTTCGAGGAGACAACAGAATCGCGGCGCGGCGACGGCGATCGTTGAGGGCGGATCGCCGCAGTGGCGTCCATTTGCACACGTGAAGGGTTCAACATGGAAAACTGCGTCAGCGCCTATGGCGCGCTGGTCAAGGTGCGCCTTTCCAACCCCAACCCGCGGCCGTTTCTTCTCGGCGACGGCGTGCGGGCGCTGCCGGGAACGGTGGAAGTGGACGCATTGGTCAGCACCGGAGCGTTCATGACCAGCATCCACCCCGTGCTGATCGGATTCCCGCTCGGGCTGCCGCGCGTGCGGGAGACGCCGAGCCGCTTGGCCGTGCGAGGCGCGACGGCGAAGGTGACGACTTATGCGGTCGATTTAGAGGTCGAAGGAATACGGTTCGCCGCATTGGAGGTGACGGACGGTTGCGGCGGCCGCGATTTCGTGCAAGCGCGGGGCCTGCTGGAAGCCGACGAGGGAGGGCCGCCGGTTTTCCATGTGATACTCGGCCGCGACGTGCTGGGTCATGCGAGGCTCGTCTATGAAGGGGCGCGGGGCGCCTTCGATCTGGTTTTCCCTTGAGGCAAAGGAGCCAGGATGAGCCGCGGACCGGGCAAATGGCAGCTGGTCATCCTCCGGGCGCTGCGAAGGTCGGGTCTCTTTCCGCTGCAAGGACTCACAGCCGCAGAAACGGCCGGGCTCTTGCGAGCCGCCCGCAAGTTGGAGGCAGCTGGGCAGTGCGTCATCGTGAGGAAGCTGGGGCCGGCTGGGCGGACGATTCCCTATGCTGCGCCGCCCGGCCGGTGATGCGGCGGGGACGAACAACGATGGAGACCGCTTCTTATGGAGACCCCCGGAAAGCGAAACCTTTGCCGCCTCGCGTTGCTGGCGTTCATGGCGATGACCGTCTGCGGTGCGATGGCCGACCCGCCGCGCCGGCCGCTGGCAGTCGGCCGCGACCCGCTGATCCTTCTCCGCAGCCAAAGGGAGCAAGCCGTGGTCCCGCACGTCTTGGACAAAACGATCGAGCAACGCGGGGCGCGGCTGCCCGTTCTAGGCGACGAGGAGGCGTGGAAACGGCTGCCAAAAGCGGAGCGAGGGAGCGGTAAGCCGCTGCCGGTCTGGGCGCGAGTGTTGGTCGACGCGCTGCCGCGCACCACGGCGGCGATGCTCGAACTTGATTACCGGCACCGCGCCCTCAGTCCGCTGGACGCCCGGCTGCGCGCCAAGGTCCGCTGGACGGCCGCACACTCCAACCATTGCGCTTACACGGAGGCCGTCGCCCTGGCGGACCTGGAACGGGCCGGCGCATCCGCCGCAGAGCGGACGGCCCTGGTGGACGGCGACCCCGACGCCCCGGATGCAGAGAAGGCGGCGCTGATCTTCGCGCGCAAAATAACCCTGGCGGCCGATACCGTGGACGACGACGAGGTGAAGGAGCTGCGCCAGCTCTATGGCGATGACAAGGTCGTCGCCATTGTGCTGCTGCTGGCGTATTCTAATTTTCAGGATCGCTTGATCCTTTCACTGGGCTGTGAGCTTGAGCCAGACGGGCCGCTGCCGCCGCTAGATGTGCGCTTCATCCGTAGCGAACCGGCGCCGCCAGTCCCGCCGCGCAACCCGCCGAACGCCGCGCCGGGCGGCCCCGTGGAAGCAAGCCTCTCCGATCCTGAATGGAAGAATCTGGACTTCGACGCCCTGCAAAAGCGGATGGACGCCCAGCGCGGTCGCCAGCCGCGCATCCCGGTCCCGGCATGGGACGAGGTGAAGAAGCGGTTGCCGGAGGGCTACCCCGTGCCGGACCACCCGGTTCGGATCCGCTGGAGCTTGGTCTGCTTCGGGTACCAACCGGAGCTGGCCGCAGGCTGGTCGGCCTGCACCCGGGCTTTCGGCGAGGAGGCAAAGCAGGACCGCGTTTTCGAGGAGAGCCTATTCTGGGTGGTGACGAGGTCGCTGCGTTGCTTCTATTGAATGGGCCACTGTGAAATGCTGCTCGCGGTCGCGGGCCTGGATGAGAAGGGCATTGCGGAGCGGACCCATCGCCTCGCCGAAGGAGACTGGTCGTCTTTCCCCCCGGCCGAACGCACCGCATTCCGTTTTGCACGTAAGCAGGCGGTGGCGCCCGCCTCCGTCGCGGACGCGGACGTGGGAGAACTTGTCGACCTGTTTGGCCGGGAGCGGGCGATTGACGTAATCTGGTGGGCGTGCCGCTGCCACTACATGACACGCGTGGCCGACGGCTTCCAGCTGCCGCTGGAGCGCGAAAACGTCTTCGACGCCGGAACGCCGCAGAAGAAGCCATAGACTGGAACAAGCCCGATGCGAAAGCCTTCCAAGGAGAGCTTCATGAGACAATACACGCTTGGCCTGGCTGCGCTGGCGATAGTTGCGCTGGCCGCCAGCCGGGCCGTCGGCGCGGAGCCGGCGCCGCCGCGGCCGGTGTCGGCGGTGATCGACGCCCTGAGTCATGTGGAAGCCGTGGAAATGCTCTCCGCCATCCTGCGCGGTGAACCCATCGGCGCCGGGACCGCCTGGTTTCATCCTGCGCAGACCGTTTATGACTGGAAATGGCTGTCCGCGCAAATGGACGCCGACCACGACGGCGCCGTCACGCCGGAGGAATTTAAGGGGCCGCGGGAACTCTTCGACCGGCTTGACCGCGACCGGGACGGACGGCTCACGGCCGCGGATTTTGATTGGTCGGATGCGTCGCCATATTGGCGGCAGATGACGACGGCCCGTCAGCTGCTCCGCCGCGGCGACGCCGACGGCGACGGCGCCCTGACCGCCGAGGAATGGCAGGCGCTGTTCCAGAAGACCGCCAAGGGCAAGGACAAACTGACGGCCGACGACCTGCGCCTTCTGCTGTTCCCCGCGCAGCCGAAATCTTCGGGGCCGCCGTCCGGAATGCCGTCGCAGGCCGTCCTGCTGCGGGGATTCCTCAGCAACGAGATCGGCTCCGTGTGTGAAGGGCCGGCGGTCGGCCGACGGGCCCCGGACTTCACCCTCCGCACGCCGGACGGCGAGGAGCTTTCGCTGCACAAGTATCGCGGCGACCGGCCGCTGGTGCTTGTCTTCGGCAGCTTCACCTGAGGGCCCTATCGGTCCCAGTTTGGGACCATCGAAGAGCTGAAAAAACGCTACGGCGACCGCGTGGCCTTTCTCAACGTCTACGTCCGCGAAGCCCACCCGATGGACGGCTGGCGAATGGAATCCAACGACAAGGCCGGCGTCTGCTTCCCGCAACCGAAGACCTATGAGGACCGGTTGAAGATCGCCAAGGCGTGCCAGACCTCGCTCAAAATGACTGTGCCGCTGGTGGTGGACGACGTGGACGACGCGGTGGGCGATCTCTATAGCGGAATGCCGGATCGGCTGTACGTGGTCGGCCGCGACGGCCGCGTGGTATACAAAAGCGGCCGCGGACCATTCGGCTTCCTTCCGGGGGAAATGGAACAGGCGCTCGTGATGCATCTGGTGGACGCGACGCCGGCGAAGTGATGCATTCATAGAAAAGAATGCGTCGCCGCTCCTGCAAACCCGAGTCGCCAATGTCCTCGAGCCGCGCCGCCCTGCTGGAATCCGATCCCGCCATTTACGACGTGCAGACCAGCGCGGCCGGCCCAACCGGCCGCCTGCCGCTCACCGAGGAATTGCTGCGCGAGGCCCCAAGCGGCGACCTCTTCGGCTGGACGCAAGACGTCGGCATGGGCTGGAACCCCGCCGAGCTGGACCGCCGCGAGTTCTTGCTGCTCAGCACGTCCGGCGGCCTCCGCAACCCGGACGGCACGCCGGCGGCGCTCGGCTATCATACGGGCCATTGGGAGGTCGCTCTTCTCCTCAAAGCGGCCGCCGACGAATTGAAATCGCTCGGCTGCATCCCCTTCGCCGGCTTCTGCACCGACCCCTGCGACGGCCGCACGCAGGGCACTCCCGGCATGATGGACAGTTTGCCTTACCGCAACGACGCGGCGATGGTGCTGCGCCGGCTGATCCGTTCGCTGCCGACGCGGCGCGGCGTGATCGGCGCCGCGACCTGCGACAAGGGCCTGCCGGCGATGATGATGGCCCTTGCCGCCATGCACGATCTGCCGTGCGTCCTAATTCCCGGCGGCGTGACGCTGCCGCCGACCGTCGGCGAGGACGCGGGCAAAATCCAGACAATCGGCGCCCGCTTTGCGCACGGGCAAATCACGCTGGAACAGGCCGCGGAGCTGGGCTGCAAAGCATGCGGATCGCCTGGCGGCGGCTGCCAGTTTCTCGGCACGGCGGCGACGTCGCAAGTCGTGGCCGAGGCGTTGGGCATGTGCCTGCCGCACTCCGCCCTGGCGCCGTCCGGGCAACCGATTTGGCTCGATATGGCGCGGCGGTCGGCGCGGGCCGTCGGGGAATTGGAGAAACGAAGGATCCACATACGGCACATACTCACCGACGCCGCGGTTCGGAACGCGATGACGGTCCACGCCGCCGTCGGCGGCAGCACCAATCTGCTCCTGCACATTCCCGCCGTGGCCTATCATGCAAGGCTGAAACGGCCGACGGTCGAGGACTGGATCGCCGTCAATCGCCGAACCCCGCGGCTGGTGGACGCCTTGCCGAACGGCCCCGTCGGCCATCCGACGGTGCGCGTCTTCCTTGCGGGCGGCGCCCCCGAGGTAATGCTGCATCTGCGGCGGCTCGGCCTGCTGGACGAAAACTGCTTGACGGTCGGCGGCGAATCGCTCGGCGCCATGCTCGATTGGTGGGAACAATCGGAACGGCGCCGCCGGCTGCGTGACGTGCTGCGAGATAAGGACAATATTGATCCCGATGATGTGATTATGAGTCCCGAGCGGGCTCGGTCGCGCGGTTTGACCTCAACGGCGACGTTTCCGCGCGGCAACCTGGCGCCGGATGGAAGCGTCATCAAGAGTACGGCCATTGACCCGACTGCAGTGGACGCTGACAGCGTTTACCGCAAGACCGGTCCGGCCCGTGTGTTCACCAGTGAAAGGGCGGCCGTGGCGGCGATCAAGAGCCGCGGCCAGGATCGCGTCCGGGCCGGCGATGTGCTGGTGCTGATCTGCCGCGGGCCGATGGGCGCGGGCATGGAAGAGATTTACCAGATCACATCCGCCTTGAAGCATCTCGATTTCGGCAAGCACATTGCCGTGCTGACGGACGCCCGTTTTTCCGGCGTTTCAACCGGGGCGTGCATCGGCCACATCGGCCCGGAGGCGCTGGCCGGCGGGCCGATCGGCAAGGTACGCGACGGCGACATTATTGAGATCGTCATTGATCGCAATCGGTTGGAGGGGACGGTGAACCTTATCGGCGAGGCCGGGGTGCGCTGCGGCGTCGAGGAAGGGACGCGGCTGCTGGCGGAGCGGCTGCCGCGGTCGGACCTGGCGCCCGACCCGCGTTTGCCGGATGACACGCGGCTGTGGGCGGCGTTGCAGCGCGTCGGCGGCGGGGCGTGGGGTGGATGCGTATATGATGTGGAAGCGATCGTGGGGGGGCTAGGCTCGAGGTGAGCAGCACCGCGCCGCGCGCCGTCGGCGTTACTCCGGCTTCGGCGCCAGCGGCACGTCGGCATCCTTCAGCACCTTATCGAATAGCTCTTGCGGTCCGCGGCCCGTCCAAACGAACGACTGCGCCGTGCCGTTGAAGATCTCGATGCTCGTACATTCGAAGCAGATCACCAGGTCCACGGTCTTGCCGTCGTGGGTCGCGCGCAGGCCGTGGCGCGGATTGAAGCAGCCAGCGGCGCCGAAGCCGTTCGCGACTCCTTTCTCGATTTCTTCGACGAGCTTCTTGCGGACCGCCGCGTCCTTTATCGTGGTCTTGCCCAGCACCTTGTATTCGTGGAAGACATCCTTGACCTGCGGCTTCTCCTTCGGCGGGTTCGGCGGTTGGAGCGAATAGACGTCCAGCTGGTCGGCCTGTTCGAGAACGGCCTGGACCTCTTTGGGCAGGTGGGTGAATTTGTCCGTAAGGTCATCCTTCGGCTGGGCTTCGTTGGGTTTGGGCTGGTCGGGTTTTTCGCGTTTCAGGACGATCAGCAGTGATTTCCCTCCCTCCTTGGTTGCAAGTTCCGTCGGCCGCGTCGGGTCCTCGGGCGAGGCCAAACAGATCTTCAGCACGTCGCCCTCCAGGGCGTAGATGGCC
>DATKHW010000433.1:0-2185 GCA_035546275.1 Gemmataceae bacterium | reverse complement strand
GCCGCCTGCACCACGATTTTCTGTTACGCTCCCACAATGATCCATACTGGAGGGAGGGCCCGACGCCATGCCGCCTGCCGTTTGTCCAGGGCCGGATCAGCTGTCCGCGTTCGTCCTTGGCAAATTGCCGGACGCGGCCATGCAGCAGTTGACGGCCCACACCGCCGGCTGCGCCCGCTGCCAGCGCGAGCTGCAAGCCCGCGACGCCGCGGCCGACGCCCTGATCCTGCAAATCCGCCGGCCGCGCCGCGCGGAGGCGACATTGGAGGAACCTGCCATGACCCGCATCCTCCGGCAAGCGGAAGTGCTGACGCCCCAAATGTCCTCGGAATCGCCGCCGCTCGGCCTCGCCCCCGCCCAGGCGTCGGACGAGCTGGGCCGGCTCGGGCCGTATCGCGTTCTCCGGCTCATCGGCGTCGGCGGCATGGGCATGGTCTTTGAGGCCGAAGATCCGCAGCTGGGACGCCGCGTCGCCCTCAAGGTGATGAATCCACCGCGGGCCGGGGAAACGGCCCCGCGCCGGCGCTTCCTCCACGAAGCCCGCGCCATGGGCGCGCTGAGCCACGACAACATCGTGCCCATTTACCAAGCCGGCGAGGAGAACGGCGTCCTGTATTTGGCCATGCCGATCCTCGAAGGGGAGACGCTGGAAAGCCGGCTGGAGCGCGAGTGTAGGGGCGAGGTAACCTCGCCCCTACCGCCGGCCGAGGCGCTGCGGATCGGCCGGGAAATCGCCGAGGGGTTGGCCGCCGCCCACGCTACCGGCCTGGTTCACCGCGACATCAAGCCGGCCAACATCTGGCTGGAAGCCGGACGCGATCGGGTCAAAATTCTCGATTTCGGCCTGTCGCGCGCTCTGGAATCGGACGTGCGGCTCACTCAGACCGGCAACGTCATCGGCACGCCGGAATACATGTCGCCGGAACAGGCGCACTGCCAACCGGGCGATGCGCGGTCGGACCTGTTCAGCCTGGGCTGCGTACTTTACACGGCCTTCACCGGCGTCTCGCCCTTCCACCGCGACACCGAGTACAGCAGTCTGCTGGCCGTGGCCACAGAAACGCCGCCGTCGCCGCGCAGCCTCAACGGCGACGTGCCGCCGGCGGCGGAGGAACTCATCCTCCAGCTGATGGCCAAGGAACCGGAGCAAAGGCCGGCCAGCGCCCGCGCTGTGGCCGACACATTGGCGGCCCTGCTTGAGACGCCCCGACCCGTCGAACCATCCGCCCGGCCGCGGCGCTGGATCGCATGGACGGCGGGGGCCGTTCTGCTGGCCGGCGTCGCCGGGGCGGCGGTTGTGTTTGCGCCGCAGCTGCTGAATGTCCTTAAGAAATCGGATATGTCTGCAACGCCGTCGAGTGAAAAGGCCGCCGCTGTGACAGCGCTCGGATTGCCGCCGGGTCCCGTGGACGAGGCGTTCTGCAAGGCCGTGGCCGCTCTGCCGCCCGAGAAACAGCTGGACGCCGTGTCCGCCAAGCTGAAGGAGCTGAACCCGGGTTTCGACGGTTGGCTCAACCCCACGAAAGACGACGCGGGCGCGATCTCCCGTATTGAGTTCACAACCGACGAGGTGACGAACATTAGCCCTGTGCGCGCCTTGCCCGCACTTACCGCCCTCCACTGCACCGGCAGCGCTCCCGGCAAGGGGAAGCTGACCGACCTGTCGCAACTCCACGGGCTGAAGCTGAATATCCTGTGGATCACGGATAACCCGGTGCGGGACCTGTCGCCGCTCCGCGATCTGCCGCTGCGTCGTTTGCGGGTCGATGTGCATCCCGATCTGGACCTGACGCCGCTGCGCGAGATGAAATCGCTGCGGTATATCAACGAGAAACAGGCGGGGGAATTCTGGGCGGAGCATCCCCCGATGAGCAAGCCGAAGTGACGGGCCGGCGAACTGCTGCGGGACTTCATTAGGGCGGCTCGAAGTACGGCGGGGCGTCGCAGTCAGGGCGAACGGTGCGCCAGGCGCTGCGCCAAGGAATGTGCGGCTTGGCGCACCGTAAGTTTTTGGCAGAACAGAGTTTGACGGGGCTGCGCCATCGCGCTAGCGCGGCAAAGCCGCCGAAAACTGAAGCGTTGCCTGCGGTCGCCCCTTCTGTTCTGGACCCCCCGGAACCGAGCCAGGAACTTCGTTGCAAAGGGCCGTTGCTCGTGCGGGAATGGTGAGCGTTCTGCTCCACCA
>DATKHW010000432.1:0-3188 GCA_035546275.1 Gemmataceae bacterium | reverse complement strand
CCCCCTCACCCTACCCTCTCCCCCATCGGATGGGGGAGAGGGTAGGGTGAGGGGGCTGGACGGCGCATCGCTGACGATCCGCCACGGCGAGACGATCGGCATCGCCGGCTGCTCCGGCGGCGGCAAATCGACGTTGATCCGAGTGCTTCTGCGGCTGACTCACCCCTGCGACGGCCGCGTGCGGATCGGCGGCATACCACTGGAAGAGTTGTCGCGCACCGACATCGGCCGACTGTTCGGCTATGTCGGCCAGACGCCGTTCGTCTTCTCCGGGACGATACGGGACAACATCGCATACGGCCACGACCGCGCGACGCCCGAAGCCATTTGCCGCGCGGCCGAGATGGCCCATCTGCACGAGGAAATCCTGGCGATGCCTGGCGGCTACGACGCCCTCGTTTCGGAGCGCGGCCTCAACCTGTCGGGCGGCCAGCGGCAGCGGCTGGCCATCGCGCGCATTCTGCTCAAGGACGCGCCGATCCTCATCCTCGACGAGGCGACGTCCGCTCTCGACAACCTGAGCGAGCGGTACGTCCAGCTCGCGCTGGGCGTCAAGAACCCGGACCGGACCACGATCCTAGTCGCGCACCGCCTTACCACGCTGCGCGACGCGGACCGCATTTTCGTTTTCAGCGACGGCAGAATCGTGGAGACGGGCGGCTACAACGAACTGATCCAGCAAGGCGGCGTTTTCGCGGAGCTGGTGATGTCGGCCGAGCAAGGCGTGGCGGCGTGCGTGAGTCCGGCGCCGGCGTTGGTTCAGTGAATTCGCTTGGCTTTGTAGGTTGGGTCGAGCGTCAGTGAGACCCACCAAGAGGGATTGTGTCGGCGCCGGTGGGTCTCGCTTGTGCTCGACCCACCCTACATCAAGAGCGCCCGTCTTCGGTGGGTCGGTAAACGCGCTTGCCCTGCTGGTTGTAGGTGGGCACGAAGCCGTTGCCGTCCACCTGGCCGGGTATGTCATCGACGCCTTCGGACGGCCGCGTGGACATTGCCTTATATAAATCGCCGGTGTTCAAACCGGCCTTGCGGCCGCGATCGATCAGGGTGAGATAGTGGCTGTGACTCATGGCGGACGCTCGGCTCTGTTTCGTCGGCGAAACGCACCTGGCGGGACAACTCTATCCCATTCCAGCCATTGGCGCCAAAGTTTGATGCACGCATTTACGGCGCCGTCTCTCAGGTCCGCCTGCACGTTTGGGACACGGCCGACGGAACCTCCTGCGACGAAATCTCTTATGGTGCATTGCGCCGAAACCTTCCCTTTATCGGTATCGGCCAAAACCGTGCGCGCCTTGAGTCCTTCGGTGCAAAATCGTACAGCTTTTGTAACAAGAACTCAACATTTGGCAGCCGTTGGTTTTCTGCGCCGCAGCTCACGGGGTTCCAAACCGCTTGTTAATCCATCCTGAAATCTCGTTCAGGGCCGCCGGTGCGAACGTCTCGTCGATCTTGCCGTACTCCGTCGGCGCTCCCGTGTCGCAGGTCTGGAACAGGTGGTTCAGCTTCGGCAGCTCTTTCACGGTCACATCCTTGTCGCCGCCGTCCTTGAGCGCCTTGTCGATCGCTTCCAGGTCGGCCTTGGCCGGCACTTGCAGGTCGCGCTCCCCGTCCAGGGCCAGCACCGGACACTTGACGCGCTTGAGCGTCGGCGCCGGGTCGTAGGCCAGGAAGTAGCGGAACCACGGCGTCAGCATCAGGTTCATGTTCGCCGCGGCGGCGCCCTTGTTCTTCTCCACTTCCTTTTTCTCGTCGTCGCTGAGCTTGTCGATCGCCTCCTTGATCGCGGCCTCGATCTGCTCCCGGGCCGCCTTGTCGTCTTTCTCCTTTTTCACGATCGCAAACATCTTCTCCTGAATCGCGCGCTGCCGGCCGACGGCCTTGTCGTCGGCGCCGCCAGCCCGCGCGATCAGCTCGGCCTGGCGGTACAGAATCTCCTCCCCGCTAAGGCCAGGCCCCGCCAGCAGCACGATGAAGGCCACGTCGTCGGATTTCGCGGCCGCCATCGGGGCGATGATGCCGCCCTCGCTATGGCCGATCAAGCCGATCTTCTTGGCGTCGATTTCCGGCCGGGTCTTGAGGAACGCGACGGCGGCCAGCACGTCCTCGGCGAGGTCCGCGCTGCTGACGGCCATCTTGTCGCCGGTCGATCCGCCGACGCCGCGGTCGTCGTAGCGCAGCACGGCGACGCCGTTCCGCGTCAGGTGGTCGGCGATGACCAGGAACGGCCGATGGCCTAGCAGCGACTCGTTGCGGTCGTGCGCCCCGGAGCCGGTGATGAGCACCGCCGCGGGGAACGGCCCTTTTCCCTTGGGGATCGTCAGCGTGCCGGCGAACTTCACGCCGGCCGACCCCCTCACCCTACCCTCTCCCCCCTTGGATGGGGGCGGGGGTAGGGTGAGGGGGTTCTCGAAGGTTACTTCCTCCTCGGCGTAGGGATACGGCTTCTTGGGGTCTTGCGGCCGGTCGTAATCGGGCGCCTTGTCGAGGCGTTTGAAGGTGAGCGGAAAGTCGCTTCCGCCCTGTTTCCACGTCCCGGCGATCTCCTTGCCGTCGTCGCTCATCTTGCCGTCGAAGGACGCCTTGATCGTTTTGAGATCGAGCTTGACATCGGCGTCCTTGAGGTCGATTTCGTCGATGGGAATGCCCTTGGCGCCCTGGTCGGGGCTGTCGAGCGTGCCGATGAAGCCGGCGTCCGGCTTGGCCGTGATGTTCAGCACGACGCGCAGCTCGATGGCGCCGGTTTTGATCGCGCCCTGCCAGAACCCGGCCAGGCCCTTGTCGGCCGGCTTGGCGGGACCGTCCGCGGCCCATGCCGTGGTCGCGGCGAGCAAACACAACACCGCCGCCCATCCGAATTTTGCGTTTTTCATGTTGCTCCTCGGGAGTGGCGTTCATGGGGTTCGGCCGACGCCGTGTGCGGACATCCCTGTTTGTTCCAACCGGCCGTTTCCGGCGCCGAGCGGCACGGGACGTGCGCCAAACGACGTGGGGCATGGCGCACTGTAAGTCGTTGCGGCGTCGGCATTGTCCGGCCTTGCGCCACAGCGCTAGCGCGGCAAAGCCGCCGAAAACTGAAGCGTTGCCTGCGGTCGCCCCTTCTGTTCTGGACCCCCCGGAACCGAGCCAGGAACTTCGTTGCAAAGGGCCGTTGCTCGTGCGGGAATGGTGAGCGTTCTGCTCCACCA
>DATKHW010000431.1:0-3157 GCA_035546275.1 Gemmataceae bacterium | reverse complement strand
GCCGCCGAGCTGGGTGGCGGCCTTCGACGATCAGATTTGAAGTAAAATCGCACCGGCCACCTTCTACAAGGTGGGCCACCACAGACCGGGCAGGCGAACGGTGCTCATGGAGAGAACACACCATGGCGGCGGGGGAACGTCAAGGGTGGACGCGGGTATGCCGCCGTCGCCGCATGGTCGTCCTGGCGAAGGCCTCTCACCCCAGATGCTTCGCGAAATACTCCGCGGCGCGGCCCCAGGCGAGTTCGGCGGCCTGGCGGTCGTGGACGGTCAGGCGCTGCTCGTTTGCGAAACCGTGCTCGGCGTCATAGCGGTGGAGCTCGAGCGACTTGCCGGCGGCCTTCATGCCTTTCTCGAAGGCGTCGACCAGCTGCGGCGTACACCAATCGTCCTTGGTGGCGAAATGCGCCTGCAGCGGAATCTTGACGTCGGCGGGCTTGGCGGCCTGCTCCGGCGGAATGCCGTAGAACACGACGCCGGCCGTAAGCTCCGGAATCTTGGTGGCGCCGATGATGGTCACGGCGCCGCCGAGGCAGAAGCCGGTGAGACCCACCTTGGCGCCGTTGCGCGACAGATATTGCACGGCGCCGCGCACCGTCTGCGTGGTTACATCCATGAAATCCAGCGAGTTCATCTCTTTGGCCGCCGCATCCATGTCGTGATAGGGCACGACCGTGCCCTTGTAGAGATCAGGCGCCAGCGCGTCGAAGCCGGCGCGCGCGAAGCGATCGCACATGCCCTTGATCTGGTCCTGCAGGCCCCACCATTCCTGGATCACCACCACGCCCGGCGCGTTGCCGCGCGCGGCATTGACGAGATAGCCGGTAGCCTCTTTACCGTCCGGACGCTTGAAGTTGATGATGGTACCCATGGGTCCTCCCTCGGATTTTCTAAAGCGGGATTGGCGCCATTTTGGCCGTTTCGGAGCGTGGATGCAATTCACACTCCGTCATCCCGCCTCAAACAAAAAGCCCCCTTGCGGGGGGCTCTTCGCATTCTCGCCGCACTCGGCCGCAGCTTTAGTGCGCGTCGGCCCAGACCTTCTTCTTGGTGAAGTACATGAGGCCCGCAAAGATGATCAGGAAAATGAACACCTGCATGCCCAGCTTCTTGCGCGCCTCCATGTGCGGCTCGGCCGCCCACATCAGGAAGGTCGCGACGTCGTGGGCGTATTGCTGGACGGTCGCGGGCGAGCCGTCGTCGAAGGTGACCTGGCCGTCCGAGAGCGGCTTCGGCATCTTGATGGCGTGGCCGGGGAAGTACTTGTTGTAGTACGAGCCGTCCGGAATGGTGACGCCGGCCGGCGGCTTGTCCTCGAAGCCGGTCAGGATGCCCACGATGTAGTTCGGGCCCTGCTCCTGGAACTGGGTGAAGAAGTCGAAAATGAACCAGGGGAAGCCACGCTCATAGGAGCGCGATTTCGCGATCAACGACAAGTCCGGCGGGGCCGCGCCGCCATTCGCCGCACGCGCAGCCTGCTCGTTCGGGAACGGCGACGGGAAATAGTCGGCCGGCCGGCCCGGCCGCTCGAACATCTCGCCCTGGTCGTTCGGACCGTCCTTGACCTTGTATTCGGCCGCGAGCGCCTTGACCTGCGCCTCCGAATAGCCGGGACCACCGGCGTCGCCGACATTGCGGAACGCGATGTAGGACAGCGCGTGGCAGTTCGAGCAGACCTCCTTGTAGACCTTGAGGCCCCGCTGCAGGGCACCGCGGTCATATTTACCGAAGGGCCCCGCGAACGACCATGTCTGCGAGGGAGGGGTGGTCTCCTCCGCCGCCCGGGCGCTCTGCGCGCTGCCGGCCCAAAGGCCGCCAGCCACGACGAGGGCCACGACGGCAGACACCGCCGCCTTGGCGCCGCTTGCCATGACGCTGCTCTTGGCGAGCACGTCATCGGCAATTGAATTCGGCAGCGGACGCGGCGTCTCGATGCGAGAGAGCAGCGGCATCACGATCAGGAAGTAGGCGAAGTAGCAGACCGTCAGGATGCGTCCGAGAATGACATAGACGCCCTCCGGCGGCTGCGCGCCGAGATAGCCCAGGAGGATGCAGGTGATGACGAAGAGCCAGAAGAACTGCTTCGCCAGCGGGCGATACTTGCACGACCTCGTCTTGGCCGTGTCGAGCCAGGGCAGGAAAACCAGCACGATGATCGCCGAGAACATCGCGATCACGCCCGCGAGCTTGTTCGGGATCGAGCGCAGGATCGCGTAGAACGGCAGGTAATACCATTCCGGCACGATGTGCTGCGGCGTCACGCCGGGATTGGCCGGGATGTAATTGTCGGCGTCGCCGAGATAGTTCGGCATGTAGAAGATGAACCAGGAGAACAGAAGCAGGAACACCGAGACGCCGAACAGGTCCTTGATGGTCGCGTGCGGCGTGAACGGCACAGTGTCCTTCTCGCTCTTGACATCGACGCCCGCCGGGTTGCCCTGGCCCGCCACATGCAGCGCCCAGACGTGCAGCGCGACCACGCCCGCGATCAGGAACGGCAGCAGATAGTGCAGCGAGAAGAAGCGGTTCAAGGTCGGATTACCGACCGAATAGCCGCCCCACAGCAAGGTCACGATGCTGTCGCCGACATAGGGAATGGCCGAGAACAGGTTGGTGATGACGGTGGCGCCCCAGAAGCTCATCTGGCCCCACGGCAGCACGTAGCCCATGAAGCCGGTCGCCATCATCAGGAGGTAGATGATGACGCCGAGGATCCAGAGCACCTCACGCGGCTCCTTGTACGACCCGTAATAGAGGCCGCGGAACATGTGGACGTAGACCGCGAAGAAGAACATCGACGCGCCGCAGGCGTGCATGTTGCGCAGCAGCCAGCCGTAATTGACGTCGCGGACGATCAGTTCGACCGACTTGAAGGCGAGATCGGCGTTCGGCGTGTAGTGCATCGCCAGGATGACGCCGGTCAGGATCTGCACGCCGAGCATGAACGACAGGATGGCGCCGAAGGTCCACCAGTAGTTCAGGTTGCGCGGCGTCGGATAGGCGATGAACGAAGAGTGCACGAGACCCAAAATCGGCAATCGCCGTTCGACCCATTGCAAGGCTGGATGGTTCGGCTTGTAGTCGGATGGTCCGCTCATGATGCGATCCTGAGGAAATAAGATAAGGCGATGGACGTGAGGCTTCGGCGTTCAGTCCG
>DATKHW010000430.1:0-5435 GCA_035546275.1 Gemmataceae bacterium | reverse complement strand
CGACGAGGCCGAAGCCGTGATACAGTAAGCTCGTGGACATGCTGCTTCCTCCTCCGGAGCCTTGTTGCATAACTCCAAGAGAGGACAGCATGTTCACGTTTTCAAGCACCTACACACGCATTCGCCCGATGAGCCCCAAATCGTCCTTTCGGGTCGAGGTGCCAGTGCATCTGAACTTGTCCGCGGACGGCTAGGCGGTCCAACGCGGCTTTGGCATGAGCCAAGAACGCTTCCGGTTTCGTTGAGTTTTTGAAGGTCACCGAGCGGGCTTTGAGGTTCGGCGCCGGTTGGAGAGGAAATACTTGCGGCACGCCGAGCGTCAGGGGGTGTTGCATGAGGTTGATGGTCTTCCCAGCGAGCGGTAGAACGTGGGGAAGGTCGGCTGCCGCCAGCCGCAGCCGCAGCCGCGACCGACGAGGATCAAGCGCCATGAAGCCATTGCCGATAGCCCGCCCGTTAATCGGCACCAGCGCAAAGGAGACGCTGCCATTGTGCAGGCAAGGCAGCAGGTGGCTAATGCACGAGTACAACGGATATCCGTGATCCGTGGGCAACTGCGTCCCAACGGCCGGAAACACGAGATCGACGAGGAGAGTCATGCTGTCTTCTCCGAAGCAAGCGGCCAGGTTGCGCGCCCCTGCTCGCTGTAGTTACCACCGCCGGGCCGCCCGCTGCGCGTTGCGCAAGGTTGCCAGTACCACTCCCTCTGGATACTGGAATTGGAGACCCCAGCGAACCGCCTCACAGAGGCGTTCTTAGTTCCTATATCCACTTAGCGCCTTTTCCATCTCCTCTTTTGTTGCTCGTCGCAAATCCGCCGGCTCCAGCACCTCGCACGCCGCGCCGTAGGACAGCGCCCACCGTTTCACCTCTTGCAGATGCGTCAGCCGCAACGTCAACTCCACGCCGCCGTCCGCCCGATCACGCAGGCGCTGCGACGGGTGCCATTCCTTCTCGCGAATCCAACGAGCGGCCTCCGCCGTGAATCTCAGCCGCACCCGCCGCGGCTTCCCGTCGCCCCGCATCGCCCGGAAGCTGCCGTCCAGGTATTCCTCAATGCGAAAATCCGCCGGCCGCTCGAAGCGTGCCCCCGTCTCCCGCATGGATCGGATGCGTCCCGGCACGAACATCCGCACGTCCTCGCGCAGGTGGCAATAGGCCACCAGATACCAGTCCCCCGCCACCGACGTTAGGTGGTACGGGTCCACCACGCGCGGCGTCACCTCGTCCCGCGACGCGGTCCAGTATTCCAGCCTCAATTGCCGCCCTTCGCGCACCGCCCGCATCAGTCGCCGGAACCGCCGCACGTCCTCCGCGCCAACGCCGGCCGGCCGGAAGGAAACCCACTCGTCCAGGTGCGACAGGTCCACCGTCACCTCTTCCGGCAGCCGCGACGTCAGCTTGAAGAAGGCGCCGGCCAGGTCGCGCTCGTACGGCGTGCCCCGATACTGGTGCATCACCCGTTCGGCCAGGAACAGCGCCACCAGCTCGCCCTCGGTGAGCCGCAAAAGCGGCAGGGCGTAGTCGGCGTCGCGATAGAAGTAGCCGTTGCGGCGGACGCAGAACTCCACGGGCGCGCCCCAAAAGTCGCGCAGGAAGTCCAGGTCGCGCAGCACGGTGCGGCGGTGGACCTCCAGTTCCGCGGCGGCGGTGCGGGCATTGGGGAAGGAGCCCGACCGGATCATGCGGTCCAGGGCCAGCAGGCGGCGCAACGGCGGACGCGACGCGGTTCGCATGGTTCGTAGTCCCCACGACCGCCGGTCCACGGCGGTCGTACGGGAGAAGTTACCACAGGCGGTGTGACAGGGATGGTCATACCCCGCCGCCCGGAACGGGGCCCCCGGCAATCGGCGCGTGGCAGGACAGGACAGAGGTCAATGTAACCGGGCGTCGCTCCGAATTCGACAAAAAGCGACCGGTGAGATCGGTTCCGGTCGGCCAGGCCGCTTCGGCCTGGTCGCCTGCGGCGATGACGCGCGTCGGCCACGAGCAGGAGATAGACTTCCTGGATTGGCCGGCCGACGCGGCGACGCAGCGTCGGCAACGACTCCGGAGCTTCGGCCCCCGTTTGTCGGCCGGCCGGACATCGTGTCCGGGTTGATGGCGCCGGCGGGAGCGACCCCGTTCCAACCGTGGACCGCGCCGCCGTGGACCGAAACCGAATCACCATTGGCACGGTTAGTGGTCTGGAGAGGCCATTGCGTTTTCTGGGCCGTTGGTACTCGCTCGACGATGCCATCCGTCTGCAAGTCGAGAACCTATAAAAGTGCTTTTGAATGTTTCGAGGAGTCTTGACGCAATCTACGGCATGGCCAGGCGGTGGTCTGTCGAATGGTATCGTGCGGCGCAAACTCGCAGTCTGCAACAGGTCGCCAGCCTGTTTCGACGCTCATGCGCCGACAAGGACGCGCACCGCGACGGGATCGAACCAAGCCGGGTGTGACACCGCGAATTATGACCCATTGACGCGCCTTCGCGTTGGTGCAGGCCGACGTGGGCGCGGGTGCGAAGTCCCCAGGCGACGTGCTTTGGAGTTGAAATCTGTCAGCCTTGCTCCAGCTCGTGTAGACCTTCTTGAATCTCTTTCCGCATCCAGAGGGACAGGGATCTTTCCAGCCCACCGGAGCGGCTCCGGGTACAATGGCAACCACGAACCGCATGGAGGCGTTTGGTAGGTGCGGTCGCACGAGGGCGCAGCAAGGGTGTGCGCCCAACGGCGCCGGTTTCCTTCATGCGATCGGCGCCGCCGACAGGACGACCAGCGACGGCTTGTGCGAAAGCTGCCGGCGCCTGCGGGAAGTCGTCTTCGGCAGAGGCTCGCGTTTCCTGCCGTACCTCCTGCCGCAGTCGGACAAGCGCTTCCGCAGGTATCCCCCCCCAGCCGGTGCTGAAAAGCGGCGGTTACGAACGGCGTTTAGCGGACGCCGACGCCGATGGGAAGCCGGTCATTGGTCTGGAATGCGGCGGCGATGGCGTCTCGGGACCAGCGTGCGTATGAGAGCGCCGTTTTCATGGTCTCGTCGTTCGCGGCCGCAAATGTCCTCACGGAAACGCCGGCTTGACGTAACCCAGGACCTCAAACGACCATGATAGAGCCCGTAACGCAAGCAGTGCTCCGCAAGGTCCGTAAACTGGCGTTGCTTCCCGAGGAGGTGCGGCGGAGCCAGTGGGCTGTCTCCGTCACGCGTCTGACCGTTCTCAAGAACCTGTGCGACGACGCCGAGAAAGCGAACCGCTTCGTCACCTATCTGACGAGCAAGACGTTGGAGCACGTCCAGCAGGGGAAGGGCCGAGCCGGCAGCGCCGACACGGCCGAGAAGCGCGCCCACCGGGAGATGATGACCGCAGCGCTGCCGGAAATGGAAGCCTGGCTGCGGCGGCCGACGGACGAACGCCGCGAGCGCTTGCTCGATTTGCTGGGACGAATGCGCGACCAGCAGAACGAATACAAGAACATCCAGTGGGGACCCGTCCGCATCGTCACGGATTGGGACTTGCTGCTGTTCGAGTACGCCCTGCACTGCTTGCTTGGCCCGGCGCGCGAAGCCGGCTCCTGGGCTTACCAGACGGCCCGGCACTACGCCGAGAGGTACAACTCCGGGCAGGGAAGCGGCCTGGTCTCGTCGTCTGCGCCGCTGGTGCAGGACATCGCTGATTTCTGGATGCGGGAGTTTGGGCTCGACGCGGCGTCCATCGCTGCGCCTGGACGGTCCACCAAGACCGCGGAGAAAAAGCGGTCTTCCGGCCAGGCGCACAAGGATTCGGCCCGGAAGCCAAAGGCCCGAGCGCCGGCGTTCACGCACCGTCAGGGGCAGTTCCTGGCGTTCATCCACCTGTATCGCCGTTTGCACCGGCGAGGACCTGCGGAGCTGGACATGGCGACGTTCTTCCGCCTGACGCCGCCGTCGGTGCACGGCATGGTGGTCAAGCTGGAAGAGTTGGGCCTGATCACCAGGGAGCCGGGCGCGGCTCGGTCGGTTCGTGTGATCGTACCCGAGGCCGACATCCCAGCCCTGGAGGAGGTTGCCGGACCGCCCTGGTGAAAGCGATGTCGCGTGACATGCTGTCCGGGTTTTCAGCCTGCGCCGTTCAGCGCCCGCCAGACTCGACCTGGCGCAGGTTGTGCCGACGCCGCACTGGCCCCACGTGCGACGACATTGCCAGGGCCGCAAGCCGCATTCAGCGCGTACAATGCAACGCTGGGGCCGCTGATCGCCCCCCGGGAGGTAGTCGAGGAGCCGATGCGTCGGCTGCTCGGCCCGATCGCATTCGGAGGCGAGCCAGTGGATGCGAGCGCCTTCACGACGCCCGACCCAGGCCCGTGCGTGTGCAAACGCTGCGGGGCCGATCTGTCGCCCGGCGCGGGCGACTTTTACCTGGTCGCCGTCGCGGCCGTCGCCGACCCCACGCCGCCGGTTTTCTCCCCCGAGGACCGGGCGGACGAGATCCGAGCGCGGATCGAACGGCTGCTGGCGCAGCTGGAAGGCGTTTCCGAACAGGAGGCGCTGGACCAGGTCTATCGCCGGCTGGCTTTCTACTTGTGCGGCCCCTGCTTCCGCCGCTGGATCGAGAACCCCACCGGCTGACGCGGTTACGACCTCCGGCTGCCTGCTTATGCGTCGTTGTTTGTCAGCGGTCGGTGCAGCGGTTGAGCCGCCGCACCAAATCCTGATGTGGCGTAGTCCGTGATGCGGCGCCCAACGGGCTGCTCGATTGGAAACACTCGATGCAGCGGCCGGCCCCTGCCTTTGTGCAGGGTCCTTTTTTGTACGCTGAGGGGCTAAGAGTGTCGGTGAGCGCGGAGCGGGGCTGACCTGGGACGGTTTCCGTTCACGACTCCTTCGACGATGGGGCGGTTCCCACTCAGCGGCCTGGCCACTTCACGGGCCGAACCACAAGCCCGATCCATTTCGGGAATTGCGGCCCGACTCCTGGTGAGTTACGATGCCGCTCCAATGACAACGGATTTCAGCCTCTTCGGACGGGGTGACTTGTGACGAAAAAGGATCTGGCGACGGCGATTTCCGAGGAACTTGGCATCACCTCCCTCATGGCTCTGCAAGCCGTTCAGAGGGTCTTCGACGGCATCACGGAGACGCTGGTGGAGCACGGCCGCATCGAACTCCGCAACTTCGGGATCTTCCAGGTCAGGAAACGCAAGCCGCGGAAGGCCCGCAACCCCCGCACCGGCGAAAACGTGAAGGTCCCGGCGAGGCTGGTCGTCGTTTTCACGCCGGGGCGGGAAATGAAGGAGCGGGTCGGCCGGTTGACGGACGTGCCCGGCGAAGGTCAATGACCCGTGCAGCCTCAACGCCTTCCGGCGAATCAGCGGCCAGGTTTGCTACTGACCAACTCGCCGTTCCTGATGACGACGATTCGCCGGGAAGCGCCCCGCCGGATGGGGAATCCTCCACGGGTGGCTTTCTTGCCGGCGG
>DATKHW010000429.1:0-15477 GCA_035546275.1 Gemmataceae bacterium | reverse complement strand
TGGCACCTCGATGTCGGCTCATCGCATCCTGGGGGTGGAGAAGCTCCCAAGGGTTTGGCTGTTCGCCAATGAAAGCGGTACGTGAGCTGGGTTTAGACCGTCGTGAGACAGGTCGGTCCCTATCTGTTGCGGGCGCAGGAGACTTGCGCGGCTTTCTCCCTAGTACGAGAGGATTGGGAGGGACGAACCTCTGGTGTTCCAGTTGTCGTGCTAACGGCAGCGCTGGGTAGCCATGTTCGGCCCGGATAAACGCTGAAGGCATCTAAGCGTGAAACCCCCCGCAAGACCAGGTCTCCTTTCCGCAAGGATGAAGGCTCCCGGTAGACCACCGGGTTGATAGGCCGGGTGTGTAAGTACGGCAACGTACTCAGCTGACCGGTACTAACAGCCGAACGCTTCGCCGCATTGACCCCTCCCTCGGCCCATCCCATTAGGCCCTTGGAGAGACGCAATTCCTACCGCGCACCCTTTTTGTATACATTGAGTTTTCTCGGTGAGCATACCCGGATGGCCCCACCCGTTCCCATCCCGAACACGGCCGTTAAGCATCCGGGGCCGATGGTAGTCCTTCGCGGGCGAGAGTAGGTCATCGCCGGGAATTTACGAACCCCCGACAGGGAAACCTGCCGGGGGTTCCGCTTTACCCACCGGCCTTTGCGCGCCTCATCGAATCGGCCTGCGGTTGTAAAACTCCATCGTCTCGAACGACGTGTGAGTCACCGAACCCAAGAGCGGCGCCCAGCGGCGCTCCGCTTCCGGCGTGCGCCGCACCCAAATGGCCCCGTCGCCGCCCGCGTACACGCGCATCCAATCGGAGGAGCGGTCCAGGTAGTTCGCCAGCGGGGCCAGCGAGGGCCCCGGCCGGTTCGTCGTCAGAAGCACCCAATCCAGCCAATCGCTTTGGAGCAGCTTTCGGCCGCGGTCGTCGGCCACGGCGATGTCGATGTAATCGCGCAGCACCGCGTCGGGGTAGGCGTCCAGCGCGTCGGCGAAGACCGGCGGATCGCCGCCGAACTGCCAATCGAGGAAACTGGCGTTCTCTGAATCGGCGAACATACGTCCCGTGGGTCGCTGCTCGCGGATGAACTGGATTGCGCCTTGGGCCAGCTTTTCCGGCATCAGTGCATTCATGATGAGTACGTCATTCCAGCGGATGAAAACCTGCATGGCCAGCCAAGCCGTCAGTCCCAGCCGCACGAGCCAGCGCAAGTACGCCGGGACGGGGGGAGCCGGGCCGTCCGTCCGCCGGTTGATTCGCCGCGACAGCGCATCCCATAGCCGCAGGGGATCCAGCGCCCCGCCATTGGCCGCGAGCGTCGTGAGACTCACCAACGCCAAGAGCCAGGAATTGCGGACGGCGGAGGCGAACATGCCGACGGCCGCGATCAGCCAGGCGAGCTGAGCCCAGCGGCGGGCTGGGTTGACGATCCATGCCAGCAGCGCCAGTGCGGTTAGCAGCACATCCTCGATCACGATCTCCATTGGCCACTCGGAAAGGCGCCAGAGGGGCTGCCATTCCTGGATATGGGCGAAGAGCTGGCTGCCGACGGGCTGAAAGGCCAGCCAGTATTGGAAACCATAGGGATTGGCCGTCACGGCGAGGACGGCCAACGGCGTCAGGAGGGCTAGGATGCGCGCGCGCCGCGAGAATCGGTCCTGGACCAGGTCACAGGCGGCGGTCGTTCCCAGAAAAATCAGCCCCGCCATTACACCGCCGTGGAAATTGGCCCACAGCGCGAACAGCGGCAAGAAGGCCGCGGCCGCGATCAGGTCCGCCATGTCGACCTTCCCCGGCGGCCGCGCCGACCAGGCGCACATGGCGCGAAGCAGGACGCCCAGAAAAACGATAGTGAACAGCTCCGGCCGAGGTTGGAAGCGGGGGAAGGAGGCGTCGAGATAGAGGAAAAAGGGAACGATGACCCACGCGGAGATACGGCCGCGCCGGGCCCACATTGCCCAGGCGGGCAGGAAGGAAAGCGCCACCATCGCCATCGTGAACCCAAGCACCACGTAAGGCAAGCCTTGCTCCCCGGCAAGCCGCGCCAGACCGTAGAAAACCAGCTGCGACAGCCATTCGTGGTAGACCCAAGGCTCGTTCGCCGTCCACAAGAAAAGGGTGCGTCGGGGAATCTCGCCGTGTTCGCAGATCCAGCGGCCGACGGCGGCGTGCATCCAATAGTCCAGGTAGCCGTGCAACGGCCGCCAGACCAGGACGCTCGACAAGCAGAGGAGCAGGCAAAGATACAGCATCGCCGGCAGGCAGCGACGAGCCGACAGGAGCTTGCCAAGCCAGGAGGACGGCTGCGACATCGGATGACCACGGGGGACAACGGCGCTTCCGGGATCAAACAAGGAAATTGGAGTGTACGCCGAGGGACGGCGGCCGACAAGGATCCTTGCGGTTCTTGCGGCGCCGCGCGGTGCTGCGTATCATCCAAAGGGACCATTCATCGTTGTGTGGAGATTTTGATCGTGACTCTACGGGCCGCATTACTTTTCCCGTTCGGCTTTCTTGTCAGCCTTCTGCTCTGCTCCGCGCAGCCGAACGCGGCTCCCGAGGCCAAGCAGCCCACGCCGAAGTTGGCCACGATCCAGCGCACGCATGTCCCCCTAGCCGACGCCCTCAAGTCGCTGACCGAGCAAACCGGTGAGACGGTCGCGGATGGCATGGGCGATCCGGACCCCACGGCAGACCTCGATCTGCGACAGGCGACGTTCTGGGATACACTCGACGCTGTTGCAGACAAGGTCGGCGGCCGCGTCGATCTGCATTCGCGCGACGGCCTTGCGGTCACGCCGCGACCGGCCGGCTGGCGGCCGCCCCGCGTCAGCCGCACCGGCCTGTTTCGCACCGAACTCAGCGCGCTTACGTCGAAACTGGATCTCGAAACGGATTCGCGCACCTGCACCGCCTCCGTCGAGGTCGCCTGGCAGCCGCACTTGCTGCCGATTCTCCTGGAAACACGGCCCCGCAACCTCCATGTCATCGACGACGCCGGTCGAACGCTTTCCGTCGGCGCCGTCGGCAGCACGCTAGCGCCGGTGGACGGCCGGAACTCGCTTGCCTTTGACGTGACCTTGCCGGCGGTCGACCGCGCCGTGAAAAGATTGGCGCTCCTGGAAGGCGAGTTTTACGCCGTCGCGCCCACCAAGATGCTGACCTTTTCCTTCGGCCCGCTGGATGCGGGGCCCGGCGACCCGCGCTTGCAAGCGATCCTGGAAGACGTGAAGTGCCGCATCTGCAAGGTCGTTGCGGAGGACGATCACTGGTCGATCCAGATCGCGCTCGATTACCCCGACGGCAACGTCAAGTTCGACAGCTATCAATCGTGGGTTGTGAACAACGAGATTTACCTCGAAGACAAGAACGGCGACCGCTTTCCGAGCAGCAACTACCTGCTCGAAGAATCCGATCCAGCGCACGCTCTCCTCACGTACCACTTCCGCGATAAGGAGAGAATGAAACGCGGTCTCGGCGATTGGAAAGTGGTCTACCGCACGCCGGCTCTCGTCGTCAAGGTTCCCGTCCCGTTCTCGTTCAAGGACGTGCCATTGCCGTAACGCCGGAAGGGAGTCCGCAGCGCAAGCAAGGGCGCGCCTTGCTTGCGCTGCGGACTCCCGGCCATGACGTCGGCCGGTTGCATTCGCCCGCCGCGCTTCCCATAATGACGCCAGTTCCGGCCTGGGCTTCAAACCGACAGGAGCGTCCTTGTGAACACGGAATGGCGAAGCCGCTACGACGCGGCCGCGGAGGCGGCCGGGCGCGCTGGCCAACTGGCCCTGCGCTACTTCGAAGAGGCCCAGCTCAAGGTCGAATGGAAGCACGACGACAGCCCCGTCACCGTCGCCGACCGCGAGGCCGAACAGCTCCTCCGCCAGCTCCTCCACCAGGCCTTTCCCCAGGACGGCTTCCTCGGCGAGGAGTACGGCGATACGCCGGGAACGTCCGGCTTCCGCTGGGTGCTGGACCCCATCGACGGCACGCGCAACTTCGTCCGCGGCATCCCCATCTGGGCGACGCTCGTCGGCCTCGAATACAAGGGGGAGCCGATCGCCGGCGTCGCCGAGGCGCCGGCTTTGCGCACGACATGGAGGGCCTTGCGCGGCGACGGCGTCTATCGCGGCGATCGCCGCATCCGTGTATCGGAAGAAGCGGATCTTAAAAAGTCGCTGTTGTTCTATTCCAGCCTGTCGTGGTTCCTCAAAGCGGGCAAGCAGGATGTGTTCCTGGAATTGACGCTCCGAACGGAACGGCAGCGCGGCTTCGGCGATTTCTACGGCCATGTCCTCGTGGCGGAAGGGGCCGGCGAAATCATGGTGGAGCACGGCGTCCATGCGTGGGACGTGGCCGCCCTGCAGCCGATCGTCGAAGAGGCCGGCGGACGCATGACCGCCTGGGACGGCGTGTGGAATGTCCAGCGGCCGGACGTGATCGCCAGCAACGGCAAGCGGCACGGCGAGGTTCTGGCCATCCTCGCCGGACGGCGGGGATAAACCCCGCCGCTCGCCCGGAAATGAACATGAGCATTCCGAAAAGCATCGAATGGATCGGCGGCGCCGACGGCTTTCTGCGGCTGATCGACCAGACCGCGCTGCCCGGCGCCCTCGAATACCGCGATTGCCGCTCCGTCGAGGACGTGTGGGAAGCCATCAAGAACCTCCGCGTCCGTGGGGCGCCAGCCATTGGCGTGGCGGCGGCTTTTGGCGTCGTCATCGGCGTACAGTCGTGCCGGGCCCCTGCGGCCTTCAGCGGCCGGCTGGTCGAAGTCGCCGGGCATCTCCGGGGCAGCCGGCCAACCGCGGTCAACCTGTTCTGGGCGCTGGACCGTATGCTGCGCTGCGGCTTCGACGGCGCCGGGCAGTCGCCGGCTCAGCGCACCCAGCGGCTATTGGATGAAGCACTGGCCATCCAGGCGGAGGACGCGCGCACGTGCCGGGCCATCGGCCAAGCGGGCGCGTCACTGATCCGCGACGGCTGCGGCGTCCTTACCCATTGCAACACTGGCGGCCTGGCGACGGCGGCCTATGGTACGGCCCTTTCGGTGATGTTCACCGCCGCGGAACAGGGCCGGCGTTTCCGCGTCTTCGCCGACGAGACGCGGCCGCTGCTCCAGGGCGCCCGGTTGACCGCGTGGGAACTGCAGCAAGCCGGCATCGACGTGACGCTGATCTGCGACAGCATGGCCGCCCAGGTCATGAAAGAGGGCCGCGTTCAGCTTGTGATCGTCGGCGCCGACTGCATTTCGGCCAACGGCGACACGGCGAACAAGATCGGCACTTATGGCGTCGCCGTGCTGGCCAAGGCGCACGGCGTTCCGTTCTACGTCGCGGCCCCGTCCAGCACCTTCGACTTGAAGCTGGCCAACGGCGACGGCATTCCGATTGAGCAGCGCGACCCGCGCGAGGTGACGCACGGCTTCGGTCGGCAGACGGCGCCGGACGGCGTCGCGGTCTATAACCCGGCGTTTGACGTGACGCCGGCCGGCCTCATCTGGGGAATCGTCACGGAAAAGGGAGTGATTCAACCCGTTACGCCGGAGGCGATACGTCAACGGGTGGGAGCGTAAGGCCTTCCCAGGTTTGGGAACGCGCGAGGGCGTCCATTGTCGCATTTGGGAAGGTGCGATAACGAGCACGCAGCGCAAGCAAGTGTTTTCGGCGTCGCACTTGCTTGCGCTGCGTGTTCCCCGGTTGGCGCGACGTTTGCTCTCCTCTGACGCTGCGAGACTCCCTGTCGTTCACCGTTGACAACCGTTGTCCATCGCCTACAAAGTTCCCGGCGTCCTGATCGTTATCCGAGGAACCATGCACCGAACCCACCCGGGCGGTGAGGACCATACCATGTCGGAGACCAACCCCAATATCACCGATTCGCCGAACCCGGCCCCGGACAAACCGGCCGCCGCGCCCACACGCGCGGTGACCGCCGCACCGCCGCAGCCGGCGCCGGCCGCCGCGCCCAAACCGGCCGCCAAACCGATCGCCAAGGGGAAAGAACGACGCTTCTTTCTCGTCACCATCTTCACGACCTGGTTCGCCGGCGCCTGGGCGGCCTTCATCGCCTCGATGGGTCTCATGACCCTCGGCACGCTTCGCTTCCTCTACCCCAACGTCCTCTCGGAGCCGCCCAGCAAGATCAAGGTCGGCTACCCGGACAGCTACGAGGAAGGCAAGGTCACCGACCGCTTCAAGGATGCCAACACCTGGGTCATCCGAAAAGACGGCGTCATTTACGCCCTCAGCACTACCTGCACCCATCTCGGCTGCACGCCGAATTGGCTGGAGCGCGAGCAGAAATTCAAGTGCCCCTGCCACGGCAGCGGCTACTACATCAGCGGCGTCAACTTCGAAGGCCCCGCCCCGCGTCCCCTCGAGCGCTGGGCGGTCAGCGTCGGCGACGACGGCCAGATCGTCGTAGACAAGAGCCGCAGCTTCCATGCGGAACGCGGCGAGTGGGGCAACCCGGATTCCTTCATCAAGGTGTAGTCACTCGTCCTCCGTCCCTCGTCATTCGTCATTCGTCATTAGCGGCAGACCGACTTCTGCTCGCTAGGGACGAATGACGAGGGACGAATGACGAGGAACGAATGACCAAGGACTAGTCGAATGTCGATTGGCGATACCATCCGCAATTCGCAGGTCTGGAAAAGCATCTTCCGCCATCCCGCTCCGCGCGACCGGCGCAACCGCGTGGTGGTGATGCTCACGAACGTCTTCCTCCATCTCCACCCGGTGTCGGTTCGCAAGAGCGGCATCAACCTCAGCTACACCTGGTGCATGGGCGGGTTGACCTTCTTCCTGTTCCTGGTCGAAACCGTGACCGGCGTCTTGCTGATGTTCTACTATCGGCCGACGCTCGAACACGCCTACAACGACATCCTGGCCCTGCGCGACGTGGCGACGCTCGGCATCCTCCGCGAGCTGCACCGCTGGGGCGCCCATGCCATGGTCATCACGATCTGGCTGCACATGTATCGCGTCTTTCTCACGGGCAGCTACAAACCGCCGCGCGAATTCAACTGGGGCGTCGGCGTCTTGCTCCTGGTGATGACGCTGCTGCTGAGCTTCACGGGCTACCTGCTGCCCTGGGACCAGCTTGCCATCTGGGCCATCACCGTCGGCAGCAACATGGCCCGCGCCACGCCGTTCCTCGGCCACGAAGGCCCTGGAGCCACATTCCTCAAAGTCGGCGACGTGGCCCTGATCCATTCCGGCTCCGACGCGCGCTTTCTGTTGCTTGGCGGCCGCTTCGTAAGCGGCGAGACGCTGCTGCGCTTTTACGTCTTGCACTGCGTCGCCATACCGCTAGCCGCGGCGCTGCTGATCGCTGTGCATTTCTGGCGCGTGCGCAAAGACGGCGGCATCAGCGGGCCGCTGTAATCGAAAAACCGAATTCACCGCAGAGAACGCGGAGAGCGCAGAGAAGAGAAAGGGAATTCTTCCGAGAGGCACGGCTCCTTTTGATTTGGTTTTGGTCTTCTCTCTGCGCTCTCCGCGTTCTCTGCGGTGAGTTGCAATTGAACAGGGCGAACGGGATTCTCCCATGAATGAGCATCTCTCTCTCGACGTTCAAGCCGGCTTGATGTGGTTCTACGTCCTGCTGGCCGCGATGAACGCCGTCTTCGCTCTGGCTATGCTCCGCGCCAAGAAATTCCCGGGGGCCGTTCTGTGGGCGGCCGTCACCGGCCTCGCTTTGATGCACGCGCTGGCCTACTTCCTCCACGGCAATGTCATCCTGCCCAAGTCCATCCGGGAAAACATCGACGCCCTGATGAACCCGGTGCTTTACACCACCCTGTCCGTCGTCGCTTTCGCCCTCATGCTTTTCTTCCGCAAATACGTCGCCCGGCCTCAGGTTGGATGGGCGATCCTCAATATCGTCCTCTTCGCGGGCGGCTGGGCCATGACCGATTCCAATTTCCAGGCCATCGTCGCCAAGCCGGACAACGTGCCGATCAGCATGCTCATCTTCTCGGTCGGCTTTTTCACCTGGCTGGGACTCCACCGCGCCGTCCGCAACGACGAACGCATGGATCGCGGCGAGCCGGCCCTGGAGAAGCTCGACGACGAGAAGGTGCTTGTCTGGCCCGACCTCGTCTACACGGAGCTGATCTGCATGGTGATCTGCACGTTCGTGCTGATCGTCTGGGCCATCGTGCTTAAGGCGCCGCTCGAACCGCCGGCCACCACCTCCAAGGCGCCGAACCCGTCTAAGGCGCCGTGGTACTTCCTCGGCTTGCAGGAAATGCTCGTCTATTTCGATCCGTGGATGGCCGGCGTGGTCCTGCCGACGTTCATCATCATCGGCCTGATGGCCCTGCCCTACATCGACTTCAACCGCGAAGGCAACGGCTTCTATACCTTCAAGCGGCGGGCGTTCGCGATCACCACGTTCATGTTCGGCTTTATCGTCCTGTGGGTGACGCTGATCGTGCTGGGCACCTTCCTGCGCGGGCCGAACTGGAACTTCTTCGGGCCGTTCTCCCCTTGGGACCCGCACAAGGTGCTGCCCCTGAACAACGTGAACGTATCGGAGCTGTTTTGGCTGCGTATGCTGCACCAGCCGCTGGAAGGGATGAATCCCGGCTTGCGCGAGCTGCCCGGCCTGGTGCTGGTGTTCGCCTACTTGTTCCTGATCCCGCCGCTGCTGGCGCGAACGGTCTTCCGCAAGTTCTTCATCAAGATGGGCTTCGCTCGCTTCATGGTGCTGGTGGTTCTGCTTCTTTTCATGGCCGCCCTGCCGATCAAGATGGTGCTGCGCTGGACGCTCAATTTGAAGTACGTGGTTAGCTTCCCGGAAGCGTTTTTCAACATCTGAATCGTCATTCGTCATTTGTCATTCGTCATTTGGGGCCGCTGATTGAACCTCTCCGCGGAACCACAAGTGACGAATGACAAATGACGAATGACGAGTGACCAATGACGACGAGCGGAGCGAGTAATGGCCGCCACCGATAAGCCCTATCGCAACCAGAAGATGCTGGACATGGTTTTCGCGGTCTCATGCATCCTGATGCTGGCCAGCGTCGTCTGGATGATGTGGGCGGACTTCAACCGCGAGTACAAGACCGCCGGGCGCGTGTTCCGCGACGTCGAGTCGGTCATCGCCGAACGGCAAATGATTGCAGCGCTGCCGGAACCGTCCCTGGTCGAGGCCCTGTTCAAGGACGAACAGGACAAGACCAAGGCGTTGGCGGACGCGAACGCCGGCGTGGAAAAGGAAAAGCAGCGGATCACGGCCAAGCGCGACGTGGACACCGCGGCCATGCAGTCGAAAAAGGCGGACCGCGATTCGATTGAGAGCATTCGCAACGAGGAGCGCGATGCGGCCGATCAGGAGGGTCTCAGCCGGTCCGTGCGCGAAGAGCGCCTAAAGCAATTGGCGGCCCGCAACGAGCAGCTCGATCAGCTGAATCGCGACCTCGCCGCCGCTCAAAAGGCGCTAGAAGACGATGATGCGGAGTACAAAGAAAAAGTCACCAATCCGGTGGCCAAAGCGGAGAAGGATTTGAGCGACGCCCAGGACGCCCTGAAGAAAGTCACCGGCAATTTCGACCGCTTCGCCAAGGCGACGGTGCAAAAGGAATGGGGCCTCGGCGACGCCTTCCGCTCGCTGCCGATCCTCGACGCTTTCGAGTCGCCGACCAAGATCAAGCAAACCGTGCTGGCCGACCTGCCGATCGAATACGGCAGTTTCAAGTACGTGACGCGCTACGACCGCTGCACGACCTGTCACCTGGGCATCGACCGCACCGGGTTCGATCACCGCGCCCTCACCAAGCTGTCGCGCTCCGAAAGCGACGCGCGGGAAGCGCGGCGGAAGGCAGTCAAGACGGCCGTCGGCGACATCATCAACGCGGCGGGCCCCGCGCTGCCGCCGGCCGATCACGATCATCTGGTCGCCTTGGAAGCGGCCGTGGACAAGGGCGACGTGGTGACGCGCATTGACGCGCACGGCCCCGGCGCGCCCAGCCCGCCGCCGGCCACGCCTGAAACCACCGTCGGCACGGCGACCAAGGTCGAAAAGGGCGGCGTCACCGTCAAGGCGGACGACGGCAAGGAGACGGCCTTCGCCGTGCCGGCCGACGCCGTCGTGACCATCGACGGAACGCCGGACAAGCTGGAGTACATCAAGCCGGACAGTCGCGTCGTCGTCGTCAAGGGCGACGACGCCGATCCGTTCCAGGTGATCGGCGGCATCCTCACCAAGCTGCGCGACCCCGATGCGTATGGGCCGGACGTGGTGGCCGCCGTCAGCGACCCCGCCATTCAGGCCGACATGGTCCGCGTCAAGGAAGAGAACGAGGATTTCCGCGAGGCGCAGGCGCTGCCAAAGAAGCTGGAGCTCGCCCGCCGCATCTTGCAAGATCGCAAGAACAAGGGCGAAAACCTCGGCTTCGAGCCGGGCGACATGCCCAGCCACGTCCGCACGGTGGGCCTCACATCGGGGCAGATTACGGAGTTCGCTGCGCACCCGCGGCTGGACCTGTTCGTCGATTCCAACAGCCCGCACCCGCTGGAGAAATTCGGCTGCAGTATTTGCCACGCCGGCCAGGGCAGCGCGACCGATTTCGAGCTGGCCGCTCACACCCCGGCCGACATCGGCGAACAGCGCCAATGGGAAAAAGATTACCACTGGCAGGCGACCAGCCAGCACGACTGGGAATTCCCCATGCTGTCGAGCCGCTTCACCGAGTCGAGCTGCCTGCAATGTCATCATGAGGTGACGGACCTGGTGCGGCAGGGGAACAAGGAAGAGGCGCCCAAGCTGCTGCGCGGCTTCAACCTGGTGCGCGAGAACGGCTGTTTCGGCTGCCACGAAATTGCGGGCCTCAAAAGCGGCCGGGAAGTCGGCCCCGATCTGCGTTTGGAGCCGCAGCCGGCCCTGGAATGGCTGACGCCGACCGAGCAGGACAAGGCCAGGTCCGACCCGGCGAACCCGCCCGGGACGTACCGCAAAGTCGGCCCCAGCCTGCGCCGCATCTTCGAGAAGACCAACGAGGAATGGGCCAGGCGCTGGATTCAGTCGCCGCGCGGCTTCCGGCCCGACACCAAGATGCCGCACTTCTACAACCTCAGCAACGACAGCGCCGATATGCTGCCGGACGATCAGAAGGATTTCCCGCCGGCCGAGATTCACTCCATTGCCCATTACCTGTTCCACGAGAGCGAGGCCGGCCTCAAGGGCGAGGACAGCTACCGCCGGTACTTGGAGGAGGAGATCAACGAACTGCAGGCCCAGCTGCAGTTTTCGCCGCTGACGGACAAGGACCGCAAAGCGCTGGCCGACTCGAGCCGCAAGCTGGCCGATCTCGGTCTGCTGTCGGCGCCGCCTCACGCCGCGAGGATCGACGAGCTGGCCGCCAGTTTGCACGGGACGCAGGATCAGATGCTGGAGCGCTATCGCCGGCTGGCCGACCTGGAGCAGAAGGTCGCAGAGCGACAAACAAAGATCATCCAGCTGATGAAATCGGACCTCGCCGAAGACGGCGACGAGGACGCGGCTCTGGCGAAGGAGTTGGAGAGCCTGACTGCGGATTTCACGAAGCAGGCCGACCGATCCGGGGAATTGGCCCGAAAATATCTCGAGGAAATCACGCCGGATGAGGTCAAGGAGCTGGCCGCGGCCAAGGACAAGCGCGACAAAACTTTCAAGGCCCTTTTGGACAAGGCGGCGCCCGGCTTGCAAAAGCGGCTGGAGACGCGGCAGAAGGGGGTGGACGAGCAGCAGAAAGTGCTGGCCGATCACAAGAAGCAAGCGGCCGACGTGCAAAAGGAGCTGGACGCGCTGGGCAAGCAGATCAAGGACGCACAGGACCGACTGCGGAAGGCAGCCGACGACGGCGCGAAGACGGTCGCCCAAAAGGACGTCGATACGGCGAAACAGGCCCAGGAAGCCAAGCAAAAGGCGAAGCAGGACCTGACCGCCCAGGCCGAAAACGATCAAAAGGAGCTGGAAACGCGACAAAAGCCGCTGCTGCGCCTGCAAAACGAAAAGAAGGACGTGGACCAGGCGAATGGAGATTTGCAGAGGATCACGGGCGAGCTTACGGCCCTGAACCAGTTCATGGATAAAGCTCGCGGCGATCTGACGTCGCAGGCCAAGGAGCTGATCGAGGCGGGCCGGACGACGCCGATGGAGAAGCAGCTGTTGGACCAGGCAGGCGAGCCGGTCAAGGACGCGCTGCCGGCGCCGGACAAAGCGCGGCTCGGCGAAGGCCGGCGGATATTCAGCGAACGCGGCTGCCTGGCCTGCCATATCCACAGCAGCGTCCGCGAGAAGGCGGACAACCTGCCGGCCCTGCCGGACGAGGCGGCCAGCTTCGCCCCCGACCTGAGCCGCGTCGCCTACAAGATCGCCCCGAAAGGCGGCGATGCAGCCCGGCGCCGCTGGGTCGTGCAATGGGTGATGAATCCGAACATTTATCATCCCCGAACGCGCATGCCGATCACGCACCTGACGGTCCAAGAAGCGTGCGACGTGGCCGACTGGCTCCTGGATCAGAAGACGGGCGAACCGACCGACTGGCCCGAGGACCCCAAGACGCCGGACTCCAAGACGCTTGTCGCGCTGGCCCGCGTTTACCTCGGCAAGGCCCCCGGCATGACGGCCGGCAAGCTGGAAGAGGTCTTGCCGAAGGAAACGGTCGATCTCGACAAGGCGAAGGGCTTTTCGGACGCCGATTTGAAGAACATGGCCCGCGACGCCGACGAACAGGTCCTTCAGGGGAAGGTCACCGCGGACAAGCTGGAGCGTTACATAGGCAAGAAGAGCATCAGCCGGCTCGGCTGCTACGGCTGCCACGACGTGCCGGGCTTCGAGACGGCCAAGCCGATCGGCACGGCCCTCAATGATTGGGGCAAGAAAGATCCGGAACGGCTGGCGTTCGAGGACGCCGGCGCCTACGCCCGGGAGCATTACAACATCGTGGACCTCCGTTACGACCCGGCCGACAGGAACCATCCCAATCCCACCTTCCGTACCGTGGCCGGCAAGGAGCCATATGAGAAGGTGTTCTACGACGCCCTGGAACACCACACGCGCGAAGGCTTCCTGCACCAGAAGCTGACCGAGCCGCGCAGCTTCGACTACAACCGCCTGCGGGCGTGGGACGATCGGCTGCGCATGCCGCAGTTCCGCTTCGCCCGATCCCGGCCGCGGCCCGGCGAGACGTCGGAGGCGACCGAAGCGCGCGAGGAGCGCGAGGAGGCGGAGGCGCGCGAGGCGGTGATGACGTTCATCCTCGGCCTGACAGCGGAGCCGATTCCGCTCAAGTACGTCAACACGCCGTCGCCCGACGCGCTGGCGGAAGCCCAGGGCCGCAAGGTGCTGGAGAAATTCAACTGCATCGGCTGCCATCAGGTGCGGCCCGGCGTCTACGACATCAAGCCGAGCAAGGAGACGCTGGCCGCGCTGGAGCGGACCTACCAAAACTATGAGGCCAACGACGCGAAGAAGGACCACGCCTTCCCCGGCCACAACGCCTGGACCGGGGCGCCGCAATGGTGGCCCGACCGGCTCACCGCGCACGGCACGCAGGGGCAAATCCTGAGCGACCAGGCGACCGGCCGCGACATGCTGAGCGTCCGGCTCACCGACGCGCTGCACTTCGCCAACAACGACGGCGTGGTGCGCAACATCCCCGCTGGGGTGCGCGTGACGCTGCCGCCGGAAGACCTGATCGACCAGTCGGAGACGTTCGGTGGAGCGTTCGGCGACCTGCTGATTCCCTATTTGGCGCAGGTGGACACGACGCTGTTCCGCGACAAGCCGGACTCGGCGCGGGCCGTGCTGCCGCCGCCGTTGGTGCGCGAGGGCGAACGGGTGCAGCCGAAATGGCTGTATCAGTTCCTGCTCAATCCGGGCACGATCCGGCCGCAGGAACACTGGATGCGGCTGCGGATGCCGAAGTTCAACATGAGTCCCGACGAGGCGATGGCGCTGGTCAATTACTTCGGGTCCACCGACAAGCGGAGCAATCCGGGGGCGGGCCTCACCACGCCGTACCTGCGCATCGAGCAGAACGACGCTCAGTATTGGCGTGACGCCAATGAGGAGTATCTCAAGCGCCTTAGCGCTGGGGCTCAAGACGCCAAGGCGCAGGACCAGCGGGCCAAGGACCTCTTGACGGACCTCAAGACCGGCGTCCAGCAGAAGATCGACGCGCTCAACGCCGCCGCCGCGACCGCCCAGGGCGCTGACAAGGACCGTCTGACGAAGGAGGCGGCCGACCTCAAGGCCGTCATCGATAAGTGGGACAAGCAGATCGCGTCCAACGACTTCACCGACCTGAAAAATCAGTGGAAGTCGGACGACGCCTACTCGGCCGACGCCTATCGTCTGGTGACGGCCAATCCGAGCATCTGCACGAAGTGCCACAACGTCGGGGCGGTGAAGGCGGCCGTGCCGCAGGGTCCGGACCTGGGCCATGTCTGGGAACGGCTGCGACCGGAATGGACGCAGCAATGGATCGGCAACCCGGAGCGCATGTTCTCCTACGCGCCGACCATGCCGCAGAACTTCCCGAACGACAAGGCCGACTATACACAATACTTAGCAGGCAGCCCGCGCGATCGGGTGCGGGCTGCACGGGACGTCCTAATGGACTTGCCCCGACTGGAAGCTTTACCCGCCAATCGCGCGACCCGCGCGGAAATCACGGGAGGAAAGGGACCATGAAATTGCGTTTTGCGACGCTCGCGCTCCTGGGCGCGGCGTCCTTGCTGTTCGTTTCCACTGCGGCCCGCGCCCAGAACCAATGGGGCACGATCGAGGGCACGGTGACCTTCGCCGGGACCGACGATCAGGCCAAGCCGGTCGCGGCCAATGTGGATAAAGATCAGGCCGTTTGTCTCAAGAACGGTCCGATCTACAAGGCGGACTACGTCGTCAATCCCAAGAACAAGGGCCTTCGCTGGGCGGTGGTCTGGCTGGTAGACGCCAACGATTTCAACGCGGCGCTGCCGATCTTTCCCGGCCTGAAAGACCCCAAGGACAAGGAAGTGGTGCTGGACCAGCCCTGCTGCCAGTTCGAGCCGCACATCGTTTGCTTGCGCGAGGGGCAGACGCTGGTGATCAAGAATTCCGGCACGATTCCGCACAACACCAAGATCGACTCCCCAGGCAACAATCCGAGCACCAATCCGCTGCTGCCGCCCGGCTCGTCGGTGCCGGTCCCCGGCTGGACGGCCGACTACAAGCCTTCGGTGATCGGCTGCAGCATTCACGGCTGGATGAACGGCTACGTCCGCGTGTTTAACCATCCGTACTTCGCCGTCACCGACGAGGACGGCCACTTCAAGATCGAGAACGCGCCCGCCGGCGACTACAAGATCGTGGCCTGGCAGGAGTCGGTCGGCTACCTCGACAAGGGCCTCAAGAAGGGCGACCCCATCACGATCAAGCCGGGCGATACGACGACGGTGAATTTTGAAGTGAAGCCGAAGTAGTAACAAGGGGTCAGGGGTCAGGGGTCG
>DATKHW010000428.1:0-4119 GCA_035546275.1 Gemmataceae bacterium | reverse complement strand
TTTATTCCGTCTTTTGCCTGATGCTTTTTGCGCCCTTCTCGCAGGCCCAGGATGCGGCGCCTCCCCCGCTCAAAATGGCGGGGCTTATGCCAGGCGGCGTGCGCGGATCGGCGACGGAGAGCTGGGGCACGTTCGGCGTCGAGTTTCTCACCAATCCCACCGACGTGGACCGCACGGCCCGGCTTCTCTTGTTTTTCGAGAGTCGGCCGAATGTTCAGTATGGACGCGACATCTGGGTCCCCGCCCACTCCAGCGTATCGACGTGGATGCTGACCGGTCCGGCGGGAATGCCGCCGGCCGCGGTGCAGGTGGCCGGCGGAGCGAGCACGGCCGGCTATCTGACTTCGCCTTGGGGGCCGGGGCCGCTGCTGGCGCTGTCCGCCCTATCCACCGCCGCGGAAATGAGCGGCGTCGGCTGCAACTACCAGACGCTCCTCTACGACCGCTCCGACGGAACGGACCGCCTGATCCTGCCGCCGGGCAATGAACGAGTCCGCGCGGCGGCGGCGCTCTACCGCTATCCGGAACCGTCCACCGCCGTTCTGCTGAATGCGGATCCTCCGCCGCCGCCGGCGTTCGGTCAACTGCCGCGGCCGGATTCGCCCGACGACGAAGCCGTCCACCTCGCGCTCATGTTCCGCCAGGCGGCCCACCTGTCCGACCATATCAATCGTCTGCCGACCCGTCCCTTGCCGCCCACGGAACAGGCCTTCAGCGGCATCGATCACCTGATCGTCGCCTCCGACCGCATCGCCGACGACCCCGCTGGAATGCGGGCGTTGCGGCACTGGGTGGAGCAAGGCGGCCGGGTGTGGGTGCTGCTCGACCGCGTCGATCCGGACAAGATCGCACCGCTTCTCGGCGACGCCCTCGATTTCCAGCTCGTGGATCGCGTGGGGTTGACTTCGTTCCCGATCGAGGGGCCGACGCCGCCGGACAGGACCACGGAGGAGCGGCCCGTGGACTTCGCCCGCGTGCTGCTGCCGGCCCAAGACCATGTGCTGTACACCATCCAGAGCTGGCCGCTCTTGTTCACACGACAAATCGGGCAGGGAAAGGCGATTTTCACGACGCTCGGCCCGCGCGGCTGGTATCGGTGGAACGCGATCCAGGCGGCCTACATCCCTAGGAACGCGCTGACGGCCGTGGCCCAGGAGCTGCAATCGACGCCGGAGAAGACAGCCTTCCAAGCGGACCGCGACTTGCGGCCGTTGCTGACCGAAGCCGTGGGCTATTGGGTCGTCAGCCCGGGGGCCGCCGCACTAATCTTCGGTGGCGCCCTGCTGGCGGCGCTGCTGGCGGCGGTCATTCTGCGCAAAGCACGGCGGCGGGAGCTGCTCGGCTGGATCTGCCCCCTAGCCGCGCTTGGAGCGGCTGGCGTCTTCTTCGGCCTGGGCGAGGCGTCGCGCCGATCCGCTCCAGCCACGGCGGCGATGGTCCAGCTCGTGGACGCCGTCCCTGACTCGAACGAGGCGGCGGTCCGCGGCGTGCTGGAGGTTTATGGACCGAACGTTGAATCGGTGCAAGCTGCCGCCGAGCAGGGCGGCTTTTACGAACTCGACGCTAAGGCGACCGGCGGCCAGACGCGCCGCTTCATCCAGACCGACCTGGATGCGTGGCACTGGGACGAATCGCTGCTCAGCCGCGATCCGCGCTTCGGATCGTTCCACGCCGTCGTCGCCACGGACGGACCCATGACGGCCGTCGCCCACTTCGGACCGAACGGTCTGGAAGGCAAACTGTCGGCTGGTCCCTTCCACGAGCTGGCCGACGCCGTCCTGACGCCGCCGAATGGCCGCGGCCTGGCCGTCCACGTCGCCCCGGACGGCGCCTTCCACGCCGGTGCCGACGACGTGCTGCCGCTGGGTCAATACCTCGCCGGCGCCGTCCTGAGCGACCGGCAGCAACGGCGACAAGTCGTATATCAAAAATACCTGTCGCCGCCGAAGACCGGGCGGTTCGACGGACCCGATGTGCTGCACGCCTGGGCGAAGCCGATCGATCTGCATTTCACGCCAGTCCAAGAGGCACGGCTCACCGGCGACGCCCTCCTGGACCTGCCGCTGCATTTGGAGCGGCCCCCCGCGGGGACGCACGTGACCATTCCAGGTCCGCTCGTTCGATATCGGCAGCGGCGCACCACCACCCTCTGGTCCCAGCCGACCCTGTCGGCCCCGATGGGCGCCGCCCTGGAGCTGCGCTTCCAGCTCCCCGGCTCGGTGCTGCCTTTTCAGGTCGAATCCGCCCGCGTGTCCGCCAAGTTCGATGCTCCCGATCGCCGGGTCAAGATCGCCGGGCTGGCGGACGGCAAGCCGGTCGAGCTGTTCTCAGCGGAGAACCCGACCGATCCGATCCGCATTGACCTTGCCGATGAGCGCTTCCACCGCCTCGACGCGGACGGCTGCCTGCACTTGAACGTGTCTTTTGGCGACGCGGGGGACCAACAATGGAAGATCGAGTATCTAGAAATTGAGGTCGCTGGCACGGTCCTGGGCGGTCCGTGACAAGATCGAAGCGGCGCGGTTCAGAGGAGCAAGGTATGGCGTCCGGTCAAGCCGTCGTGGAAACCAAGGAGCTGACGAAGAAATACGGCGGCTTCGTCGCGCTGGACCGCCTGACGATGTCCGTGCGGCGAGGCGAAATCCTCGGTTTCGTCGGACCCAACGGCGCCGGCAAAACGACGACGATCAAAATCCTGGTCGGCCTGGCGCGGCCGACGGGCGGCTCGGCCAGCATCGCCGGCGCCGACTGCGTCCGGGACGCCCGCCGGATCAAACGGCTGGTCGGCTATATGCCCGATACGTTTGGTTCGTATGACAACATGCGGGTCGGCGAGTACCTCGACTTCTTCGGGGCGGCGTTCGGCCTGCGGCGGCGCTTCCGGGCGCAGCGGATCGGCGAGGTGTTGGAGCTGGCGGCGGCGGCCTCCTTCCGGGATCAGTACGTGGAAACGCTCAGCCACGGCATGAAGCAGCGTGTGGCGATCGCCCGAACGCTGCTGCACGACCCGGACGTGCTGATCCTGGACGAGCCGGCCAACGGCCTCGATCCGCAGGCGCGCATCGAGATGCGTCAGCTGATTCTCGACCTGGCGGCCCGCGGCAAGACTTTCCTAGTCACCAGCCACGTGCTGCCGGAGCTGGCGCGGATCTGTCATCGCGTCGCCATCATCACACGCGGCCGGCTCCGCGCCCTGGGCACGCTGGAAGAGATTTCGCGGCAGCTCCAACCGCAGCGGCCTTTCGAGATTCAGCTGACGCGGACCGATGAGATCGACCGCGCGGCGGAAGTGGTGCGCCGGCATGTCGAGCCGGACATGGAGGTCAGCGTCTCGGCGGCGGAGGCGGCGGTGCGTTTCCGCACTGCCCGGCGCGAGGAGGAGTTGGCCGGCTTGCTGGCGGCGCTGGTCGCGGCCGGCCTCAAGGTGACGCAGTTCCGCGAAGTGCAGACGGACCTCGAAGAGGCGTTCATGACCGTGGCGCGATCCTCCGAGCGCTGACGTGCCTCGGCGCGGTAAATACCTATTATGTATCCCATTATTCGCCGGGAATTGCTCGAAGTGCTGCGGACGCGCCAGGCGCTGGCCTTGCAGTTCGGCCTGGCCCTGGCTTGCGGCCTCCTCGTCCTGGTTCGCTGGCCGACCGGCGGGCGCTCCGACCTGGACGGCGAAGCCGCGCTGGCCGTCCTGCGCGTGTTCGGGTACGGCCTCCTGGCGGCGGTGCTGCTGCTGGCGCCCGCCTTTCCGGCCACGTCGCTGGTGCGCGAAAAAATCCAGGGGACGCTGCCGTTGCTGTTCAATTCGCCCATGCGGCCGTGGTCGATCTATCTCGGCAAGCTTGGCGGCGTGCTCGGGTTTACGGCCGTTTTGCTGATGATGACGCTGCCCGCCGCGGCGGCTTGCTATGCCCTCGGCGGCACAGGGCGCAGCGGCGGCATCGCGATGCTCTACATCGTCCTGGCCGTCGCGGCCCTGCAAACGGCCGCGATCGGGTTGCTGGTCAGCAGCCGCGCCCAGTCCACCGACGGCGCCCTCCGCGCCACCTACGCGCTGGTGCTGGTGGTGTGCGTCCTGACGCTGTGGCCGCACCGGCTGCTGCGCGGCAGCACGGACCCGGCGGC
>DATKHW010000427.1:0-2123 GCA_035546275.1 Gemmataceae bacterium | reverse complement strand
CAGCAGGTCGCGTTGGCCGAGGACGACCAGGTCATACGGCGTCGCAGTCAGGTTGAAGTAATAGACGTGCATCGAAACCAGGACGACGACCGACGCGGCCAGCGCTCCGCCGGCGGCGCCGAGGAACAGCCGCCAACGGCGTTTGCGGTTTTTTCGATGGACGTCCACTTTGCCGAGCGTTTTTTGCACAAGTTCTTCAGACGCCTCCATCGCCGGCTCGGCCTGGAGCGCGGCGAGGCGGCGGCGGGCGTCGTCCACGGCGGCTTTGCAGGCCGGACAGTCGGGGCAATGGCGTTCCACGTCGGCGGCGCGGCCGGCGCCGAGGAGGTCGTGGACGAAATCGTCGGCGAGGTCGGCGATGTGTTGGTCGGATGGGGACATGGGGGACCTCCGATATTGGGGCGCCCGGCGAGCGGGGGGCGTAAGCCCTCTGATTGCTGCACACGGTCGATTACATCACACCGTCATCGACGCTATGCGTCTATCAGGGGGCTTACGCCCCCCGCTCGCCGTGAATCTGCGCCAGCATGGGTTCCAGCTGTTTCCGCAGCGCCGCCAGGCCGTGGTGCATGTGCGAGCGCACCGTCGCTTCCGAACACGCCACAATTTCCGCGATCCGCGCGTACGGCAATCCCTCCCACACGCGCAGCGTCACCACGGCCCGCTGCTGTTCCGGCAGGCGAGCGACGGCCCGGCCGACCAGGTCGGCGGTCTCGGCCGCTATCACGGCGTCGGCCGGCGATTCCCCGGCGTCGGCGAAACTCTCGGCGGTCAGCTGCGCGGAGGGCGCCGCCCGGGCGCGGAAAGTCGCTCGAAATTTGTTCATGGCGATGGCGTACAACCACGGCTTGAACGGCCGGGGATACTGGTACAGCCGCCGTTTCACCCAGACGGCGAGGAACACTTCCTGAAACAGCTCCTCCGCCCGGTGCCGATCGCCCGACATGCGCGCCAGGAACGTCAAGAGCGGCGTCGCATGGCGGCGCACCAGCAGCTCCAGGCAGGCGCGATCGCCCTCCGCCGTGCGCGCCATCAGCGTTTCGTCGGCTTCGCCGAGCGGCGCCATGTCCGCCTCCGTTGGGGCGCCCCTTTCTATGCCGCAGCTGCCTTCCGCATGGAATGGAAAAAATTGGATCGGGCCGTCCTGCCGCTGCGGCGTGTGCCATAGTAGCAGAGGAGGGTCATCTTGCGCGACGACAAGGGCATCGCAGTGGCAGCGCCGTCCGCGAACTCCGATACCGACGTGGATCTTTGGATCGACCGTCTCAAGGACCGGCACGCCGCCCGGCGCCTGTACGCCGCGGGCGTGCTGAGTCAGCTGGGGCCGCACGCGCGCGCGGCCGTGCCGGCCCTGAGCGAAGCCTTGAAAGACCCCACGCCGGAAGTGCGGCGCATGGCGGTGGTGGCGCTGTCGGAAATCGGCCCCGAGGCCCGTCCGGCGCTGCCCGCGCTGGTGCAGGCGCTGCGCGATCCGCATGAGGTGGTGCGCTGCCGGGCCATGATGGCGCTGGCCGAGATGGGTCCGGACGCCCGCATGGCGGTCCCGGCGCTCATCCAGATGCTCAGCGACGCCAGCCGGCTGGTGCGGCGCTGGGCCGCGGCCACGCTGGGCGAAATTGGTCCGACGGCGCCGGCGGCCATTCCTGCTTTGATCGAGGCCTTGGCGGGCGACGACACGGTCAACCGGGCGGTGGCGGCGGCGGCGCTGGGCAAGATGCGCGGCCGCGCGGCCCCGCGTCTGATGGAGGCGCTGTCGCACCGCGATCCGAATGTGCGTCGTTGTGCGGCCCGTTTGCTGGGCGATTGTCCGCGCGGCGGCGATGCGGCGCCGGCCCTGGCGGGGCTGCTGATCGACCCGGACCCGCTGGTCCGCGAGGCGGCCGCCGATGCGCTGCGCAAGATTCCCGATTAGCTCGCCGCCGCAATCAAAAGCAGCATCAGCACGCCGTTGTGCAGGCCGTGGACCGTCATCGACGGAATCAGCGACCCGCGCCACTCCCGCGCCGCCGTGAAGCCAAACGCCAGCGCCATTAGCATCGGTACGGCGAGCAATCCCTGCGGATGGAGCGCGGCGAAGACGAAGCTGACCACCAGGGCGCTCACGGTCACGCTGCCCCACCGAC
>DATKHW010000426.1:0-3227 GCA_035546275.1 Gemmataceae bacterium | reverse complement strand
CCCACCCAACGACTGCGCCTCTGCGACTCGGAACCGCCGTCCTGGCGGGCCGATCTGAATTGAAGGAGCGCCGAGAAAATGACAAAGCCGAACGGCATAATTGCGATCGTCACGGGGGCAGGTTCGGGCATCGGCCGGGCGGCGTCCCTGGCTCTGCTGCGCGAAGGATACTCTGTCGTCCTGGCCGGGCGCCGGGCCGACGCGCTGAAGCAGACGGCAGCCGACGCGGGGGAGGACGGTTCGCGCGCGCTGACCATCCCGACGGACGTGAGCGACCCGGGCGCCGTGCGAGCCCTGTTCGATGCAACCAAGTCGGCGTTCGGCCGGCTCAATCTGCTCTTCAACAACGCCGGCGTCGGCGCTCCGGCCGTGCCGCTGGAGGATCTGACCTTCGAGCAATGGCGGCGCGTCATCGACGTAAGCTTGACCGGCGCATTTCTCTGCACACAGGCGGCTTTCCGAATGATGAAGGAACAGACGCCGCGCGGCGGCCGCATCATCAACAACGGCTCCCTTTCCGCCCATGTGCCGCGACCGAACTCCGCCCCGTACACGTCGGCCAAGCATGGCGTGACCGGCCTGACTCGCGCCTCCGCGCTGGACGGCCGCAATTGGGACATCGCCGTTGGGCAAATTGACATCGGCAATGCGGGGACCGAAATGACGGCCCGCATGAAAAACGGCGTGCTTCAGGCGAATGGGGAGATCGCGGCTGAACCGACGATGGACGTGGAGCACGTCGCCCGCGCCGTGGTTTACATGGCGAGCTTGCCCCCGGATGCGAACGTGCTGTTCCTGACCGTCATGGCCTCGCAGATGCCGTTCGTGGGCCGCGGCTGATGGGTTCGCCCACCGGCGGCAATTCGGCTTGCTCCGGCCGCGAATCTCGCCTATTCTCTGTCCCCGGCGGCGATTTCTCTCGTCGCCTAGCGGACCCGGAGCAAGCAGAGGACTTATGCCCAGACAGGACAAAGGGGAGGCGCGAAGGACCGCTTTGCTGAACGGTTTCTTGGCTCGCTGGCGCCGCAACGCCTCCCATGCCGGCCTGGTAGCGGCGGCGCTGGCCCTGCTCGTCGCCGCTTTCGTGGTCTTCGCCCTGTGCGCCTGCGGCATCGTCGGCTCTGGGCAGACCTTTCCGCCCAGCCGCTGACCCGCCCGAGGTTTCGGCATGCATCTGCGCGATTACACCTTCCTGGGAACCGCCCGCAGCCTGTGCCCCGAGTGCCGCCGGCTTGTGGACGCCAAGATCATCGTTCGGAACGGCCGCGTCTGGTTCCGCAAGCGCTGCCCCGAACACGGCGTGGTCGAGGACCTCGTCTGCTCTGACGTCTCCTATTACGACCGCAACGAATTCAGCCAGCCCGCTCGCATGCCGCGCGCTTTCGGCGCCCGTTCCGACAAGGGTTGCCCCTACGACTGCGGGCTCTGTCCGGAACATGAACAGCACACGTGCATCGGCCTCATCGAAATAACCTCCAATTGCAACCTCCAATGCCCGATGTGCTTTGCGGAGTCCGGCCCCGGCGGTCAGCACATCGATTTCGAGACTTACCGGCGCATGGTGGATCGCTACGTGAGCCTGGAAGGCACGGCCGACGTGCTGCAGCTGTCGGGCGGCGAGCCGACGTTGCACCCCGACCTGCTTCGCATGGTCCGCTACGCTTATGAGCAGCCGATCCAGGCCGTGATGGTTAACACCAACGGCGTTCGTCTCGCCCACGATCCGGCTTTGTTGGAACAGCTGGCGACCATGCGCGACCGGCTGGAAATCTACCTCCAGTTCGACGGCCTGGACGATGGGGCGTACACCAAGCTGCGCGGCGAGCCGCTGCTGCAGAAGAAGATGGCCGCGCTGGAAGCCCTGCAACGGCACGACCTGCGTTGCACGCTCGTTTGCACGGTCGATCATAACGTCAACTTGCACGAGGTCGGCCGCGTACTGCGCTTCGGTCTGGAACGGCCGATCGTACGCGGCGTCAGCTACCAGCTGGCGACCTACTGCGGCCGTCATCTCGATCCACGCGACCTCGACCGGCGCGTAACCATGCCGGACGTGGTCAAGGCGATCGTCGGCCAAACCGACGGCCTCGTCGCCGAAAGCGACTTTTACCCGCTGCCTTGTGCGCATCCCAATTGCCACATGATGTGCTACCTGTACCGCGGCGGCGAGGCGGCGACGCCGATCAATCGGCTGATCGACGTGCGCAAGCACATGGACCTGATCGCCAACAGCATCGTTTACACGCCGGCGCGGGCGCGGCAGCTGGTTTCGCGCTATCTCGAAGAAGCGGGCGGCTGCGGTTGCGGTCCAAACGGCTGCGGCGACGGCAAAAGCGAGCCGGGGGCGTCAGCTCCCGGAGGAAACGGCGAAGTCTTCGACGACTTCCTGGTCAAGGCCCTCGCCGAAAAGCTGAGCGGCCAGGACGTGTTCCGCGTCACCCTGACCGCGTTCCTGGACGTGCATAATTTCGACACCCGGCGTGTGATGAAGTGCTGCCTGGCCCATATCCTGCCCAGCGGCCACGTCGTCCCATTCTGCGCCTACAATACGCTCTACCGCGACGGCTTCGTTCCGCTGCCGCCGCTGGGCGACGGACAGCGACAGAAGCAATCCCTTGGTTTGGTGAATTCGTGACGCCCGGCGATTACCGCCGACTGGCCTACGGCGGCTTCATGCTGCTGGCCCTGGCGGTGTTCCTGCTGGCGCGGCGCGTGCTGCCGCAGCAGCCGGGGCTGTCGGCCCTGCCGTGGCGGAAGCGGCTCGGCCTCCTGCTCGCCGCGTTCATCGGTGGGTCGCTCGGCGGGAAATTGCCCTTCGCCGCGTCCGCCTTCGCCGCTTGGTTGTCCGGTTCGCCGCCGCTGGACGGCAGAGCCATGGCGGCGGAGTTCATCATGGCCTGGTTGAGCGACGGCAAAACCATCGTCTGCGGCATCATTGGGGCCTATCTCGCTGTGGAGCTGGCCAAGCGGTTGCTCGGCGTTCAGGTCAAGACAGGCGATTCCTTCGCCGTGCCGCTGGCGCTGGCTTTGGCGGTTGGCCGCTGGGGCTGCTTTTGCTACGGCTGCTGTTACGGCGTCGAAACGACGCTGCCGTGGGGCGTCTGGTTCCAGGTCCCCGGCCCCGACAGCTCCCCGGTCTGGATGAAATGTCATCCGACGCAGATCTATGAAAGCATGTTTCATTTCACCCTGGCGATCGTGCTGATTTGGCTGACGCTGCGCAATCT
>DATKHW010000425.1:0-3040 GCA_035546275.1 Gemmataceae bacterium | reverse complement strand
CCCGACCCCTCTCCCCGGAGTACCGGGGAGAGGGGAGAAGCTTATGGGACAGTCACTAACAGCTAATAGCTGTTAGCCAAAGGCACAGCCGTCAGCGCGATCGCAGCAGCGACCACAGCATACGCGGCTCCTCGCGCCCGGCCGCCCGGACCGCCGACGAGGCGCTGGGCGGCGACGCCGTGGGTGCGGCGGATGCAGCGAGCCAATCGGCCCGGAGGTGCGCCAGGCCGGCCAGCAGCGCCGCGGCCAGGGTCAGATACAGCAGGCTCCATCGCTTCATCGCTTCGCCTCCTTGCCGCGGCGGCGGTTGCGGGACCGCCGCCGCGTGGTCGGGTCGGTGCGTCGATTTGCAGCAATTCAGGCGCCGCGCCGGATGCTGCTCGGCGGCTTGCGTTTTAAGCGCCAATCGCAAAAGGGGTTGAGAGCGAAAAGCGGGCAAAGGCCCTGTCGCGGCCGGGACGCCGGCCGCGTAACCTTTACAATCGGATGGCATATCGCGGCTTGCCGCCCCATCACACCCAGTCAACCGGGTCGCGCTCGCGGCGGCTCGCCCACACCGCCGCATCGGCGAATTCCGCCCCAAGCCGCTCCGCCAAGTGTTCGACGCCGCAACGTTCCGTAGCGTAATGTCCCGGCAGCACCAGCGCCAGGCCCTGCGCCTGGGCGGCGAGGTAATCGTGAAACCGCGCTTCGCCGGTGAGGAACACGTCGGCGCGAGCGCGGAGGGCGTCGGTCAGCAATTCGCCGGCGGCGCCGCAGGCAATTGCCGCGCGGCTTACCGGACGTTGCGGATCGCCGACGACCTGAATCGGACCGCAGCCGAGCGCCGCCCGTACCGTCTCGGCGAACGCGCGCAGCGGCCGGGGCGCCGGCAGCGATCCGATGCGGCCGACGCCGAGCGGCGACGCCGGCGGGCGTAAGGGGAAAACGTCGTAAGCCGGCTCTTCATACGAATGAGTCTGACGGATCGCCGCGATCACGGCGTCTGCATGCCGTTCCGGGCAGACCGCTTCCAGCCGCCATTCGGCCGCTTCCTCGCGGCGGCCCTTCTGACCGACGGTTGGGTTCGTCGCCTCCGAGCCGAAAAAAGTGCCTGTTCCAAGCAGTCGAAAGCTGCACTCGCTGTATTGGCCAATGCGGCCGGCGCCCGCCGCGAACATCGCATCGGAGACGGCCGCCAGGTCCTTTTCCGGCGTGAACACCACCACCTTGCAAGATCGCGCGTCGTCGCGGCGCCGCAGCGGACCGACATCGGCCAGGCCGAGACGCCGCGCCAGCAGCGCGTTGACGCCGTCGGAGGCGTCGTCGAAGGCCGTATGAGCGCTGTACACGGCGACGCCGGCCCGCGCCAGGGACAGCAGCATCCGCCCTTCGGGGGTGGAATCGGTCAACCGCTTTACGGCTCGGAAAAGGATGGGATGATGCGTCACCACGAGATGAACGCCTTCCGCCGCGGCCTCGGCGGCGCTGTCCGGCGCGACGGTCAGGCAGGTCATCAGGCGCCGCACCTCGGCCGTGCGCTCGCCGAGCAAGAGACCGACGTTGTCCCATTCGGCCGCCAGCGCCGGCGGAGCAAGGCGCTCCAAAAACTCCACGACCGCGGCGACGGTAGGCATGAGCGTCCCTCCGTTCGCTGCGGTCGATCCGGAACGTCCGCTATTTCTCCACGGCGACCTGATCGAGCAGATCGCGGACCTTGCGGGTCAGCACGTCCGGCGTGAACGGCTTCTCCAGGTAGTTCGCCTCGGACTCCTCGATGCCGTGCCGCAGCAGCGTGCTGTCGTTGTAGCCGGACATGTACAGCACCTTCAAGTGCGGCCGCACCGTCCGCAGCCGCTGCACCAGGTCCACGCCGCCCAGCTCCGGCATCACCACGTCGGTCACCACCAGGTCGATGGAACGGAGATGCCGCTGGCAAATCGTCAGCGCCGCTAGGCCGTCGCCGGCCTCCAGGACGTGGTAGCCCTTGGCCTGCAAGGTGCGCCGGGCCAGCTGACGCACCGATTCCTCGTCCTCCACCAGCAGCTGCGTCTCCTTGCCGCCGGTCGGGACGGCCGGCGCGGCCGGCGCCGGCGCCGCCTCGGCCGGCCCATACGTCAGCGGCAAATAGACCCGGAACGTCGAGCCGCGCCCCGGTTCGCTCTCCACTTCGACGCGGCCGCCGCTTTGCTGCACGATGCCGTAGACCATCGCCAGCCCCAGGCCGGTCCCCTTGCCGACCGGCTTGGTCGTGAAGAACGGCTCAAACAAGCGCTTGAGCACGTGTTCATCCATGCCGCAGCCGGTGTCCGTCACGGTCAGCATGGCGAAGCCGGTCGCGCCGGTCAGCATGGTGGAGTCGAGCGACGCGGGGACTTCGGCCGTGGCGATGATCAGTCGGCCGCCGCGCGGCATGGCGTCGCGGGCGTTGACGACCAGGTTCGTCAGCACCTGTTGCAGCTGCCCCGGATCGGCCTTCACGCGCAGCGAGCCATCTTGCAAAGCCGTCGTCAGCTGCACGTCCTCGCCGATCAGCCGGCGCAGCATCCCGTCCAGATCGCGGACCAGCGCATTCAGATCGAGGATGCACGGTTGCAGCACCTGGCGGCGGCTGAACGCCAGCAGCTGGCGCGTCAGCACAGCGGCGCGTTCGCCGGCCTTCTGGATTTCGCGGCCGACTTCGCGGGCATGGTCGTCGGCGCCATAGCGGCCCAAGAGGTCGGCGTAGCCGAGGATGACGGTGAGGAGGTTGTTAAAGTCATGGGCGACGCCGCCGGCCAAGCGGCCGAGCGCTTCCAGTTTCTGCGACTGAAGGAGCGGTTCATCCTCCGGACGCGCCTTGTCCGCGGCGCTCTTGCGGCCCGCCGTCGTTCGGGCCAGGATCAAGCTGCCGGCCGGCGCTCCGTCGGACGACAGCGGCGTGCCCGTCAGCTCGACGCCGACGTGCCGATCGGATGCGGCCAGGAGCCGCACCTCCACCACCGGCGGCGATTCGCCGGCGCCAAGCCGCTTCAGCAGATCGCCGACTCGACCCCAATCGGTCGCATGGACGAGCGTGGTG
>DATKHW010000424.1:0-6397 GCA_035546275.1 Gemmataceae bacterium | reverse complement strand
TCCAACCGCTGCTCGATTTCCTTGGCTTCGTCCTTCTTGTCCGACGCCTTGAGGGCCGCAGCCAGCGCCCGCAGCACACGCCGCTGCGTCCCGGCCGAGTCTTTTTTCGGATCCGTTAATTTTTCCGCTTGCCGAGCATAGTCCAGGGCGACAGCCGCCGCCGCCTTCTGCTCGGCAAGCGTCTCGGCCACCGTCAGAAGGACTTCTCGATGGTAGCGGGAACCATACGGCTCCGACCATTTGGCGGCCTTCTCGGCCCAGCTCCGCACCTCGTCGGCCGACGCCTTTTTCTCCTCGGCGCCGCCCAGCAGCTCCAGGGCCGTTCCGACGCCCTCGGCCTTGCCGGCCTGCCGTACCAGATCGTCCTTGAGCACCTCATAGGGGTCAAAGCTGCTCAGCGTGGTTTTTTCCAATTCGGCGGGATAAGCCTTGCCGTTGAGAACGACGGAGCCGCGGATCGCAGTACCGTCTTTGTCCTTGGGCAGGGCGCCCTCGAACGGCAGCGTGACACCGGGCTGTTCCAGGCGCAGGTCGAATTTGAGAACGCCGTCGGCGACGGCGACGTTCTGCACCTTGCCCTCCGGGACCTTTTCGGCGGCGGCGGCCGTTCCGCTCCATTTGCCGTCCGCGGATTCGAGCTTCACCAGCCAGGTCGCCCCCTGGAAGGGCAGCGTCATCTTCCAGGAGCCGGCCGGCGGCGTTGCGTCGGCCGCAAGGACGACGCCGCCCGACGCCAGGACAAGCCCGGCCGCCACAGCGCCCATGAATCGAAACATAAGTGCATCCTTTTTGTAGAAGCAGAGCCGAGAACCGTCGCACGCTTCCGCTACTGTATGCAACCCGTCGGACCTTCACAAGGCAGGCGCCGACAGCCGTTACAGTGTCCGGCCAGGCGCACCCGGCGAGCAAAAAGCGACAAGGGCGAGGGCGGAACATCTGTTCCGTCCCCGCCCTTGCGTCAATGGTCTTCGCAATCACCGGCCCGGCGGCAGCGGCTGAGCCGTGGGCCCCGCTGGCGCCGTCGGCGCGGGCACCGGCTGTTCGACGCCGGCGCCGACAAGGACGCCACAGCTCGCGCACGCTTCGGCGAAGACCACGCGGCAGTTGTCGGTTCCGGGCTTATAGCCCTTGGCCTTGAGCTGCTTGATGAGGTCGTCGGCCCGGGCGTACAGCTCCTTGAAACAGGCGCCCCGGCAGACCGTCAGGATGTCGAGCGCCTGGGCGGCCTCCGCCCGCACCATGTAATGCGGATCGGTCTTGGAGGAAACGTAGAGCGCCAGCACGGCTTCCTCCGTTCGAGCGCCTTGCAGCATGATGGACCAGGCGGCCGCCTTGCGTACCTCCCAGCATTTGTCACATTGCAGCGCGCCGATGAGCGCGGCCAGGACGTTTGGATTGCAGCAGAAATCGGCCTTGAAGCGATTGCCGAGCCCCTCGGCGGCCTTGATGCGGTCACAGCAGTTGCCGCACTCCCCGCAACCGCAGCCGCCGCCGCCGCCGCCGCCGCCGCCGCCGCAGGACTGCAGCTCGGCAATCAGTTCTTCGGAACGGTCAAACAGCAGGAGATTCGGGCGCCGTTCGCAGGGGCAGCTGCAGTCGGGACACTCGGGACAGGGAATCGGTTTGCAGGCGGGGCAGCAGCCCGGCAGCGGACAGCCGGCCCGACTGGACGCCGCCAGCGCCAGCAGACCGAGCAGGGTCAGGGGCACTATCCGTCGCATGGTTATATTCCTCCTTGATTGAAACTTTAAGTCGGTTGTTGCGGCGGGCGAGCCGGGGGCGTCATCCCGCGGATGGTCCGTGCGGTCGCTGAACGCACAATCCGGGCGCTGACGCCGCCGGCTCGCCCACGCGCCGTGTGGGTTAGAACGCCAGCTGGATCTGTGTGCGCAGCATCCAGCCGTCCACGCCCGGGATGAAGCCGGCCGGCGACTGGCCGCCGGCGGCCGGGTTGCCGCCGTTATACCAGCTTACGTCGGTCTGCCATTTCACGAGCTGGCGATAGAAGTAGTAGTTGACGCCGGCCGCGTACTCCTCGCTCGTATGGTTGTGGCTGAAGGCGCCAGGGATAACGAGCACGGTGTGCGAGCCTGTGCCGTCCACGATGGTCTCCGTCTTGGCGCCGGCCAGGCCGTTGCCGTAAATGTCGCCGCTGTCGCCGGTGATGACCGAGATGCGGCCGCACACTTCCAGCTTCTTGGGCAGGATGAAGTAGCCGGCCTGGAGCTGCGCGCCGTAGTCGATCAACGCCTTGTTCGACGGGAAGAGGGCCGCCATAGTGGCCGTCGGCGAGGTGTTGACCGTGTAGAGGATCGGGTTGTTCAGCCCGTTGCCCGGATAGGCGGACGTGCCGAGACCGGTGGCCTGGCGGACGCCGCGGAAGTTATCCAGGTCGCGCGCCCAGTAGCCGTTGTAGATGCTGAAGCCGTGAAACTTCGCGGCCCAGTAGGCCTCGAAGGTGTACGAATCGACGGCGTCCAGCGAGTATGCGCTGGCGCCAGTCGTGCCGATGGCGCCGAGGCCGCCGCCGCCCAGCAAACCGATCAAGCTGGTGCCGCCCGGCGCCGCGCTGGCGGTGCGGATACGGCTTAGCTCGTCGATGTCGTATTCGGTTTTGCGGTCCATCGGGACGATGTTGGCGGCGCCGCCGACGCGCAGGACCGGATTGCAGCTGTAGTCGATGTCGGAGATGCTGTCGCCGTAGAGGTCCCATCGCTTGCGGGCGTCGTTCCACGTGCCGCCGAAGTCGTACCAACCGCCGACGTTGAAGCCGGGCAGGTCGTCCATTTGAAGGTTGGCGAACTGCGATTCGTTGCCGTTGGTGACCAGGGCCTGGATGTACAGGCGGTCGTCCATGGCCTTGATTTGCGTGCCGGCGCCCATCAGCAGGTTGTCGTCGTCGGCGTCGAAGAACCAGTTCGACATGCCGTACTCGACGAACTGCTCGTTGGCGCTGCTCATGTACTCTTCGAAGGCGATCATCGGCTTGAGCTTGCCGGCGATGCCCGTGACGGTCGGTGTATAGCGATAATACCCGTCCGGGCAGTCCTCGCCGCAGCCCTTCTCAAACCCGCACGGATGGAAATCGTAGGCGACGTAGGCCGAGAACAGCCGCACGGCATGATCGACCGTAGCAGCGCTGGTGCCGTCGGGCACGCCGGGGACGCCGCCGGAGTTGTCGATGCCGTTGCCGCCGGGGACGCCGCCGCCGGCCGCCGCGGTCAAGCCGCGGGTGTTGCCGTCGATCTCGAAATGGTATCGGAGGTTCGGGTCGAAGACCGTGCCTTCCCAGATCAACCGGAGCCGCTTGACCTCTTCCTGCGAGAAGGTCGGCGACGTTAGCACGTTGGTCTTGGCCAAAGAGTTCCCGCCCGTAGCGGTTTTGTAGTAGCCGGTCAGATGGTTGAGGCTGTCGGTCGGGTTGTAATCATAGTAATCCAGCTGCACGCGGCCGCGGATGCGCAGCTCGAAGGGGATCGGGCTCTGGTCGTCCCAGTTGTCCCACTTGGGATCGGGCGTGCTGCGGATGTAGAAGCCCTTGCCGACGGAGACGCCGGTTGAAACACCGCTGGGCACGCCGGCGCCGGGGTGCTCCTTGAGATAGCCCTCGACGATTTTCTTGACGTCCGCGTCCGTGAGCGGCTTGGGCGGGGCGTTGGGATCGCTCGGGTCGGCCACGGCGCCGGCCGGCTGCAGCTGCCCGCTGCGGATCAGATTCTCGAGTTCCTCGATTTTTTTCTGTTGGGCTTCCACCTGGGCCCGGAGGTCGCCCTGGGGCGCGGCCGGCGCCGCGGCGGGAGCGGCGGGCGCTCCGACCGGCAGCGGCGCTTGCGCCCGGCTGACGCCGGCGGCCGCCGTCAGGGCCGCGCACGACCAGAAGAGCGACTTCCGGATTTCGCTTACCCAGTTCCTGACCATTGACGTCCACCTCCCTGTTTGCGGGACCGCCGAATCGGCCCCGGAGCATCTCCCGCGTTGGAGGGCGCCCGGCGCGAAATCCAATCGACGACGCCTGGACCATACGCCCTGCTCTCGCCCGTCCGGGCTCCGCCCGGCCGGCAGCTGTTCGGAGAGCAACCACTGTACGCCTTTTACTTCGGAAAGCGGGCGGAATGGCGATTATGAAGAAGTGATCTGGAACGGGATTAGGAGCGGTAATTGGGGCAAAGGGCGCCTATGCCGGCGTCGGCGGGACTTGGAGCCGTGAGAAACGCAAGCAAAATTGGCGCTTACGCTTCTACTTCGGGCCGCCGCTCGTGGCGCCGAATGACGCGCTGCAGCCGGTTCCATGCGGACTGCGGCCGCCCGCCGCCCAGGTCGACGGCAAGGCGGCTGAGTTCGGCGAACGTTCGCACGGCGGCGGCGTCGCCCTTCCACCGGGCGAGAGTCTGGCGGACCCATGCTTCAGCCTGGACGACGCCGGCCAGAAACCGCGTTTGCCAGGCCGGCCAGTGTTTGCGCGCGTAGGTGAGCAAGGCATGGCGCGTAACCAGGCGGATATGGGGCGGCACGGCCCGGCCATGAAGCGGATGATGATGGATCGCGGACGGGGTCGGTTCGTATATCACGGTCCAACCGGCGGCGCGGGCGCGTCGGCAGAGATCCACATCCTCGTAATAGAGGAAATAATCGCGGTCGAGTCCGCCGAGCTGTTGCCAGCAGGAGCGGCGAATCAGGAGGCAGCAGCCGGTGGCCCAGTCCACCGACCGGCGCACGTTGGGCGGACCGGCGTCGTATTTCCGGCGCGATCGCGGCAGCAGCAAACGCAGCAGCGTGCCGGCGAGCGTCGGAAATGGCCCCGTGGAAGGCTGCGTGGTCCCGTCGGCGTTGCGGAGGCGAAAGCCGACGACGCCCAAGCGCGGATCGTCGGCGGTGCGGCGATCGGTGACGGCCAGAACGGCGTCGGCGAAGCCCGGGTCGAGAGTGACGTCCGGATTGAGCAGAAGGACCCAGTCGCCGCGGCTGAGACGGCAGCCTTCGTTCACTGCGCGGGCAAAGCCATGGTTGCGTCGCCAGCGCCGCAGCGACACGCCGGGCGTCCGCCGCAGTCGAGCGGCGATGGGATGGGGGGCCGCATGGTTGTCCACGACGACGACCTCGGCGGCGCCATTCTGAAGGCAGGGCGCCGCACGGAGCTGACGGACCAGGCCGGCTGTATCACGCCACTGATGGTAATTGACGACGACGACGGACAGACGCGGCGTATCGCACAGGGTCGGCGCGCGGACAGGAATCAGGGGCGGGCCGAGGGCGGGCAATGCAGTGAGAAGCGGCTCCATAGGGGTCCTTCCCGGAGATCGACGGCCGTGGCGTCCGTGCGAGGCCGAGGAAGTATAGCCCGGACGCGGCGATGGAGGCAATGCCGATTGCGCTTCTTTCGCAAACTCGTCATTCGTCCGTCCCAGCGGCCGCAGTTGTGCTTCGCCTCACGGTGGAATAGAACAGCGCTGAGCCGCGAACGCCGTGACGATTCGCACTGTGCCGTTTCCCTTGGAGAGACCCCATGCGACGCATCTTCCTCGCCGGGCTGGCCGCCGTCGGCTTGCTGGCGCCCTTCGCCCACGCCGCCGACAAGGACAAGGCGGACGAGGTGAAACCGATCAAAGCACTGCTTGTCATCGGCGGCTGCTACCATGATTACGCCAAGCAGAAGGACATCCTCGCCAAGGGCATCGCCGCTCGCGCCAATGTGGAAGTGACGATCGCCTATGATCCCGAGACTAAGTGCGATCACCTCAATCCGGTCTATGAGAATCCCGATTGGGCCAAGGGATATGACGTGGTGATCCACGACGAATGCTCCGCCGACGTGAAGGACCTCGGGCTTATCAACCGCATCCTGCAACCGCACCGCGACGGCGTGCCAGGCGTCGTGCTGCACTGCGGCATGCACTCGTATCGCAGCGAGGGCTGGCCCAAGTCCACGCCGTGGTTCGAGTTCACCGGCCTGCAAACCACACAGCACGACGCGCAGAAGCCGATCGCCATCACATTCGTGGACAAGAACAGCCCTATCACCAAGGGCCTTCAAGATTGGACCACGATCAACGAGGAGTTTTACAACAACATCACGGGCAAGCTGCTGGATACCGCCAGCCCGATCGCCCGGGGCAAGCAGACCGTGACCAAGAACGGTCAGGAAGTTACGTCCGACAACGTCTGCGTTTGGACCAACATGTACAACAAGAACACCCGCGTCTTCGCCACGACGCTGGGCCACAACAACGACACGGTTGCGGACGATCGTTATCTCGATCTGGTGACGCGCGGTCTCTTGTGGGCGACGAACCACCTGGCCGACGACGGCAAGCCGGCGCCAGGTTATGAGGCGAAGAAGTGAATCGGTAGTGTGGGTCGTCGGACCCACCGGGCGCAGTACGTCGGCGCCGGTGGGTCT
>DATKHW010000423.1:0-5303 GCA_035546275.1 Gemmataceae bacterium | reverse complement strand
GCAACGCGAATCCGATAGCCCTGGTCGAGCTGGTTGCGGCACGGCATTACCACCAGGATGTCCACGTCGCTATCCGCGTGCGGCGTGCCGTAGGCGTAGGAGCCGAACAGGATGATCTTGTCGGGGTGGAAGCGTTCGGCCACCTCCCGCGCGAACCGGCGGATCAGGCGCATGGGGATATCGGCCCCCCGATACCAGCGGGGCGGCGGAGTCGGCGCCGGAGCGCGGCGTTTGGCGGCCATGTGCGCATTGTACCAGGAGGGAAAGAAACGGATCACCGACGGCGGCGGGGCTAGGACGATCCAAGGCCGAGCAGCCCCCGGCATTCGGCGCGCACCCGGCCGGCCCAGCGCAGGGCGGACGCCGCCTGACGCTTGCTGGCGTCGTAGGTCGGATAACGTGGCCCGACCGCGAAGCGGCTAAGAAACTCCAGACCCCGTCGGAAGGACCGAAGCGAGGCGTAATGTGACAACAAAAGAGTGCGCAGGGCCGCCAAATTGTGAGTCCGCGGCACGGGCTGCCCAAGTTCCTGAAGCAGAGCTTTCAGGTACTTTTCCGCGCTTTGCTGGCAATGAAAGCAGAGCTGATCGTGCCATGGTTCCTTACTGCGTGCGAGCATTGTGGCCAGGCGGAAGTCGGCTTCGGCCTTCCGTACCCACTCGGCGGTCATCTTGTGCATACAGCACCTTTCCCCGAGAGACAACCTCTCGCAGGAACCAGTCGCGTTCGTTCAGGCGCCAGGCGAGTTTCTTTGGGGTGCGGACAATGAGATCCAGCGGGAAGGGCGCCTCGATGGCCACGCTGATCCGTACGGCCTGATCGAGTTCGTTCCGGGCCGGCATGACGACGAGGATATCCACGTCGCTGTCGGCGTGGGGAGTGCCGTAGGCGTAGGAACCGAACAGGATGATCTTGTCGGGGTGGAAGCGCTCCGCCACCTCGCGCGCGAACCGGCGGATCAGGCGCATGGGGATGTCGGCCCCCCGATACCAGCGGGGCGGCGGAGTCGGCGCCGGAGTGCGGCGTTTGGCGGCCATGGGCGCATTGTACCAGGAGCGGGGATGGATAGCGTCCGGGGACGGATGGGCTTTCAGATCCCGTAACCGATGCTGTCCACCGCTTCGACCGCGATCGCGGGAACCGACGCCGGACGCGTCGGCAGCCATACCTCGAAGCGCGAACCGCAGCCCGGCGCCGAATGCACCTCGACCCGGCCGCCGGCGCCCTCCACGATCTGGCGCACCACCGCCAAGCCCAGGCCGGTGCCGCGCTCCTTGGTCGAAAAGAAGGGGTCGAAAATCCGCGCTTTGACTTCGTCCGGAATGCCGCAGCCGTCGTCGGCCACCGACAGCCGCACCCACGGCGCGGCGGCGTCGCCGGGGTCGGCGATCTGTTCCGTCCACACCCGAAGCCGGCCGCCGGCGGGCATGGCGTCGCGGGCGTTCAGGCACAGGTTCATCAGCACCTGCTGCAGCTGCGTCTCGTCCATCGCAACCGGCGACTCTTCGTCGCTCAGCGACGCCTCCAGCTCCACGGCCGCCGGCAACGCCCCGCGCAGCAGGTCCAGCCCGCACCGTGCGGCCTGGTTGACCTCGGCCCGGCGCGGCGCCGAGCGCTGCTGCCGGCTGAAGGACAGCAGTTGGCCGGCCAGGCTCGCCGCTTGTTCGCCGGCCTGGGCGATGCGGCTCAGGTCGCCGTGGACCGGGTGGTCCGGCGGCAGACTGCCGTGGGCCACGTCCGTCAGGCTCAGCACGATCGTCAGCAGGTTGTTGAAATCGTGGGCGATGCCGCTCGACAGCCCGCCGATCAGCTCCAGGCGCTGGGCGTGCTGCAGGTCGTGCTCCAGCTGCCGCTCGCGCGTCATGTCCACCAGCAGCGTCGTGCAGCCGACGACCTCGGCGCCGTGCCAGCGCGGCTGCAGCATCGCCAAGGCCGTCTTGACCGATCCGTCTTTGGCGTGATAGCGGAACTCCAGCCGGCCCGCCTTGCCGCTCAGGGCCTCGACGGAGGCCGCCCGGAGACGCGCCAAATCGTCGGGATGGATGAGTCGCGACCAGGCGGACGGCTCCGCGATTTCCTCCTTTTCAAATCCCGTTATGGCGCCGACCGACGGATTCACGTACTCGACGCGCATCTGCCGATCGGACTGGATGAGCATCAGCGGCATCGACTCGATCAGGCCGCGGTACTTCTCTTCGGAGGCGCGCACCACTTCCTGGGCGTGGCGATTGACCGTAACGTCGGAAAAAGTGGTCACGACGCCGGCCGTGGCGGCGCCGCCGACCAGCGGCATGGCGTTGACGAGCAGCCAGCGCGTCTTGCTCCCTTCTCCCCTCAGGGGACAGGGGTCGGGGGTGAGGGGTGAAGTCGGCGCCAAGCCCAGCACGAAATTCCGCACCGGCCGGCCCGTGCGCAGGACCACCTGAACCGGATGATCCTCGTCGGAAAGGACGGCGCCGTCCTCACGCAGATAGGTCCGCGACGTGAGCAGCGACGTTTCCCGCATCTGCTCCGGCGTCTGGTGGAACAAGGCGCAGGCGGCGGCGTTGCAATCGACGACGGCCCCCTGGCGGTCGTGGACCACCAGGCCTTCGCTCATCGTTTCGACGACCGTGCGCAAGCGGCCCTCGGTGTCGCGGCGGGCGGCCTCGGCCTGGTGCAGCGCGGTCAGATCTTCCAGCACCCACACGGCCGCGTCGGCCCGACCCGGCTCGCCCAGGCGCACCGGCGCCGCCCACGTGACCAGCGGCACACGCCGGCCGTCGGGTCGATGCACCACCACGTCGTCGCACATGGCCGCGGCGCCGGTTTGCAGCGCCTGGAACACCGGCAGCTCTTCGGCGGGATACGGCGAGCCGTCGGGTCGATGCAGGTGGAAGACCTTGGCCAAGTGCGCCAGCCCGGCCGACGCATCCTCGCGCCGGCCCAGGAGCTGCCGCGCCCGGTTGTTGACGAGGATCGGCTGACCTATCGGCCCCTGCACGAAGAAGACGCCGGCCGGCAGATTCGCTACCAGCGCCTGGAACATGCTCGTGGTGCGGCGCAGGTCCACCGACAGCGCCCGCTGCTCGGTCACGTCGGTCACGACGCCGTCCCAGCCGGACAGCCGGCCTTCGGCGTCGAAGTGCGGCGCCAGCACGTCGCGGACCCAGCGGAGAGGAATCGGCGTGGAATGCTTGATCGGCCCCATCGACCCTTGTTGGGTCGTCGCCGGTTCAGAAACGTCGTCGGACGGCGCGGGCGGCGGCGCCAAGCGATATTCGCACACCACCGGTTGCTTTTGCCGGCCGAGCTGCGCCAGCGCGGCCAGCACCACGACGCGGTCGTCGGGATGGACGCGCTCCATCCACCGGCGGTGATCGCCCAGCAGCTGTTCCGGCGGGCAGCCGAGCAGGGCGCCGCTGGCGTCGCTGACCAGCGTCACCTCGGCGCCGCGCACCGTGCCTTCCAGCGTGGAGAAGGACGGCGCCGGCGGCAATCGGCCGCTGTAAACGACGACCGGGACATGGGCCACCACCTGGCGATAACGCATCTCGTGGATGCGCAGCCAGCCGGCCGCGGCCGCCGCCAGCAACCCGGCGCCGACCAGCACCAGCAAATTGCCCTGAATGAGATACTGATAGATGGAAGAGGCGCCGGCGAAGGGGGCGAGGAAGCACAGCGGCAGAGCGGCGGCCAACCCGGCCGTCAGAACGCCGCCGCGCTGGCCCTGGCGCAGGCTCGACCAGACGACGAGCAAGAGCGGAGCGCCCCACGGCTGCCAGCCTTCCAGCCCGTGCCGGCCGTAGGTGCAGGCCAGGAGCAGCGCCAGCAGGCCGGCGCCCAGCGCCAGACCGATGATCTCGACGGCGTCGCCGCGCGTCATGCGGTCGGCGCCGGCGTGGTCGGTCGAGGCGGTAGGCTTAAGGAACACCACCTCCGGACCGATCCAACCGCGCCGCACCAGCCACGGCGTCGCGGCCGACAGCAGCGGCGGCGCCACGGTCAGCAGCCCCAGCGACCGGCTGAACCAATATTGCGCCAGCTGCGGTCCAAATTCTCGCCACCCATGCAGCACGCCGACGAGGACGGCCCAGGCCAGGGCGGAGGCCGCCGTCGTCAGGCCCGGCACGATGAGCAGAAAGAGAACGGCGGAGCGTGGATCGTTGAGGGCGCGGGCGCCGCCCCAGCGGCGATAGAGCCGCCACGCCGCCAGGATTTGCGCCGCTCCGATCAGGGCGTCGCCGGCCGCAAGACCGGGTCGCGCGGCGCCGCCGCCGACGAGGATTGCTTCCACCACGGTCAGCACGCCGGCGGCCAGCACCAGCCAGGCGGCGCGTGGGCCGAACCAGGCGACAAGGACCAGGCCGAAACCCGCGGCCGGCGCCCACAGGCCGGGCGGAGCGCCCCAGGCGGCGGGGTTGGCGGCATACAAGACGATGAGCGCTGCGGCCGCCAGCTGCATGACGCGACGATGCGATGGAGCAGGAACGCGCCGGGTCGGAGCGGCGGCGGAAGACGCGGGTGCAGGGGGGGAGGGCCGCGCGCCCACGGCGTGCATGTTGGGAGTCGGCGCCATCTGGGTGGCCATTTCCAGCGTTGCTCTCGCTTCCGTGTCGTTGGGGTTCGGCGCCGGTGCGACCCGCAGACGCACCCAGCTGGCTGCCGCACTGCACCGGACGGGAGAGGCGCCGCCCGGACGACCCCGCGGGACCGATGGAGACTACGCGACAAGCCTACGTCACGCCGGACGCAGTCTCAAGCGAGGGATGAAAATTGGGATGGGTTTTTTGGGATTTGTGGTGCGGGATGAAAATGACGCCGTTCACCTCTGTTCGACGGCGTTGGCGGCCTGGTCCGCCTTGCGGAACTCGTCCACTTTCTTGTGCAGCGTGTTGCGGTTGATGCCCAGCCGGCGGGCTGCCGTCACCTGCGTGCCGTCGCACTGGTTGAGGACATGTTCGATCAGCTCCCGCTCCACGCCGCCGACGATGCGCCGATCGAGTTCGCCGTCGGGCAGGGATTCGACGCCCAGCCGCACCAGCTGGCGAATAAGCGTCTGCAGATCGCCGCCGCCTTGACGACCGCGGAGCGGACGCCAGGGCCGATCGACGCGGCCCGGCGGTCCCAAGAGGTCGGAGCGCAGCGGCCCGCCGCCGGCCAGCACCACCGCCCGCGCCATATAGTTTTCCAGCTCGCGGACGTTGCCCGGCCAATCGTGATCCAGCAGCATGTCGAGGAAATCGCGCGTCAGCTCCGGCGGATCGCGGCGATTCTCCTCGCTGTGCCGGTTCAGGAAATGCTCCGCCAGGGCCGCGACGTCC
>DATKHW010000422.1:0-21334 GCA_035546275.1 Gemmataceae bacterium | reverse complement strand
ACTTCCGGCGGCCGGGCCGTGTACTTGGGTGCCTGCGGCCACACCGGCCGGTTGGTCCATACGTGGACCTCTCTGACCGGCCCAATGGCGCCGGACTGGATCACTTCCACGGCCTCGCGCAGCCCGTGCTCGGCCGATCCTTGATTGCCCATCTGCGTGGCGACCTTCATCTTGGCCGCCGTCTCCCGCATCTCACGGGCTTCCGCGACGGTGTGCGTCAGGGGCTTCTGGCAGTAGACGTGCTTGCCCTTCTTCATGGCCGTGATGCTGGCCGGGGCGTGCGTGTGGTCCGGCGTGCTGACGGTGACGGCGTCGATCTTGTCGCCCATCTTGTCGAGCATTTCGCGGTAGTCGTTGAACTTGGCGGCCTCGGGGAACTTGGTGGCTTTGTTGCTGAGGAAGTCGTCGTCCACGTCGCACAGGGCGACGATCTTGCCGACATGGGAAGCCCCGTCCACGTCGCTGCTGCCCTTGCCGCTGACGCCGATGGAGGCGATTTGGATCTGATCGTTGGCCGATTTGCCGTCGCGCGCGAAGGCCAGTCCGCCGGCCGCCCAGAAGCCGAGGCCGGCAAGGGCCGACTCCTGCATGAAACGGCGGCGAGTCGTTCTTCGAGTCATGAAGTCTCTCCTTGGTGGGAATTGGGGTATGTGTGCGGGTTGCCTGGCGGTAGGCGCTCCAATGGTTTGCAGTGTATGGCGACGCGCGCCGCCATGCAAGCAGGAAAGCACGAATAACAGGAATCAAGCTAATCCGCTATGCAGTACGGACGCGACAAACGAGCGCGGCACGCGCCCCATCTATGTACTTTATTCGTTTGTTTCGCATTGTTCACGGTTTGTTGCCGTTGCGGCGGGAAACGCCGAATGGCCGTCATTCGCGCTCCCGTCGGCGCTGTTTTCCCTGGCCGCGCAGCTTGCCAGGGGGAATGCTTCTCTGTCCGTCGCGGCCGCCGTTCTCTCGGCGAGGCGGGGTCGTCAGGACGAGCGGAACGAGGTGAGGAACATGAAGAGAATGGCGATCGCCGGCCTGCTGGCGGCGGCCCTGGCGCTGGCGGCGCAGGACAAAGCGGCGGCGTGGGGCGACGGATGCGGCGGATGCGGCGGCTTCGGCTTCAACGTCGGCCTGGGCGTCAACTGGAGCTGGAGCCTCTGCGGCGGCTCTTGTGCGCCGTGCTGTCCGCAACCGTGCTGCCCGAGCTGGGGCTGCGCGGGTCCGGCCTATCCCGCCTATGGTTACGGCTATGGCTACGGCTGCCCGACCGGCGATTGCGGCGGTTATGCGGCCGCTTATCCAATGACCCCGGCGGCGCCGACGGTTGCGCCGGCGATGGCGCCTGCCGGCGTGCAGAATGCGGCGTATTATCCGGGCGCCTACGGCTATCAAGTTCCGTCTTATTGGTACGGTCGCTGAGAGCGGAAGCAGGCGGCGGCACGTCGTCCCAAGCGGGTGGGACGACTGGTCCATCGCCGGCTTGTTCCGCTAGACGCCCACGGCGTTTGCGGACGCCGGGGGCGTCGGTTTCGTTGATGACGGGACGACTGGACGGGATTCGCCGTTGCGGGCGCGCAGCTGCACAGGAAAACCGGGGCGACAGCCGGTTTTTTTTGGACCGGGGCGGGCCTTGAGGGAATGTTTTGGCGGTCCCATCGCGCCGGGGTTCGGCGCGGCAAACCGATCCGGTTCCTCCGCAAACAGAGGCGATTTCCCCCATGAGAAAGATCGTTTTCGCAGCCCTTCTGGCGCTGCCGGTGTTCGCCGTGTCCTCCCGCGCCCAATGCTGCGGCAGCGGCGGATTCGGCGGAACTTTTGGTCTCGGAATAAACTGGTGCTACTCGCTCCACGCCGGCTGCGGCGGCGGCTGCCCCAGCGGTTGCTGTCCCGGCGGCGGAGGCGGCGTCGGCCAATATGGCCCGTGGTATCTGTACTGGCCGATGGAAGCCCATTTCCAGACGCCGGCCCCGACCGGCTATCCCTACTGGCCGGCGCCGCTGACTCTGCCGCCGAGCGCTGCTTACGGCGCCCCTGCGCCGGGAAATTTCCAGCCGGCGCCGCTGCAACCGGCCGGTTACGGCGCTCCGCCGCCGAGTTATTGGAGCCGATAACGCGTCGCTGCCAGGCGAGCGGCGGGGCTTGTCCCCGCCGTTTTCGACTTTATGGTATCCAAATCCGCCGGGATCAACCCGGCGGCTCGCATTTCTCCTTCATTTGTCCGCCGGCGGTTTGCCCTCGATCATTTGCAACGCGAGCGCGGCGGCGTCCGCCACCGCCTTGTCTTCGTCCTTGGTCGCCGCTTTCAGCGCATCCGTCGCCGCCTTGGCGTCGGGCCCAATGAATCCCAGCGACTGGGCGGCCGCCAGACGGACCTCCGCTCGCTTGTCTTTCAGCAAGCCGGCCAGCGCAATTGTCGCATCCTTCGCGGTAGGGCCAAGCTGACCGACCGCTCCGGCGGCCGCAAGACGTACATCGGCGTCCGGGTCCGCCAACGCCGTCTCAAGCGCCGGCAGCGCCTTCTCGCCGATCCCCCCAAGAGCAAACGCGGCCGCCTCGCGAGCATCGAGGTTCTTGTCGTGCAGCAGTTCCACGAGCGCGGGGATCGCCGCACCGGCGCCGGGGCCCACCTGAGCCAACGCACCGGCCGCCGTCTTGCGTACCTGCAAGTCCTTGTCCTTTAGGGCCCCCGCCAGCAGTTCCACGCTGTCCGCACCAAAGCGACTCATCACGTCCGCCGCCGCGCAACGCAGTTGGGGGTCGTCGTCTTTCAGTGCCGTTTTCAGCACATCAAACCCCGGCTTGCCGAGGCCGGTCAGCGCGTACGGGACCTGGGCGCGCACATTTTCGTCCTTGTCCTTCAAGGCCGCCGCCAGCACTGGCACGGCCGCCTTGGCGTCCTCCCCGATCATGCCGAGCGCGAAGACCGCGGCCGGGCGAATCATCGATTTTTCATCCTTCACTACCGCGATTAGCGGCTCGACCGCCGCCTTGGCGTCCCGTCCGATGCCGCCCAGGGCGTTGGCGGCGGCGATGGCGACGCCAGCGTCTGAATCCTTCAGCAGCGCGATCAGCGGCTCGACCGCCGCCTTTCCGTCGGGGCCGAACCGACTAAGGGCGCCGGCCGCCTCGCCGCGCACCACCGCTTCTGAATCCTTCAGCGCCTGGATCAGCGGCGGGATCGCCTCCTTGGCTTCCGGGGCATGTTCCGCCAGCGCGTCAGCGGCGGCGCTGCGGACCTGAGCGTCCTTGTCTTGCAGGGCGGCGATCAGCGGCTTTACCGCTTCCTTGGCGTCCTGCCCCAGCGCCCCCAACGCCTGAACGGCCGCCACGCGGACGTTGGCATCTTTGTCCTGGAGCGCGGCGACGACCGCCGCCGTCGCTTCTTTCACCTCGACGCCAAATCGGCCCAAGGCGCCTACGGCCGCGGCCCGTACGTTGGCGTCATCGTCCTTCATCGCCGCCGTCAGCGGCTTGACAGCAGCCTTGGCGTCGGGGCTGTAGCTCCCCAGACTGCCGGCCGCGGCGGCCCGAACGCCTGCGTCCGCATCCTTCAAAGCGTCGATCAAGGCGGGGACCACATCCTTGGACGCGTCCGAGTAGCCAAGGGAAGTCGCGGCAAGGGCCCGAATGGTCGGATCCTTGTCCTTCAGGAGTTGCAGCAGCGGCGGAACGCCGTCGGCGCCGTGGCCGGCCAGAGCGCTAACCGCGGCCGCCCGCACGTCTGGGTCCGCATCCTTCACAGCGCCGGCCAGCGCCGGGATCACGGACTTGACGTCGGGACCGAGTTGACCGAGCGCCTGCGCGGCGGTTCGCCGGACGGAGGCTTCCTTATCGTCCTTGAGCGCCGTAACCAAGGCATCAGCGGCGTCGCGAGCGTTCGGTCCAATGTTCCTGAGCGCCGTGGCGGCAAACCCGCGGACGTTGGCGTCCTTGTCCTTGAGGGCGTCCTTAAGCGGACCCACCGCATCGGGCCCAACGACGGCCAGGGCGTTGGCAGTCTGCTCCCGAACGCCACTATCCGGGTCGCCGAGCAGCGGCAGCAGCGCCTTGATCGCCGATCGGCCCAGGGGACCAAGCTGTGCTATCGACGCGGCAGCCTCGCGCCGTTTCTCCGCTTCCTTGTCCTTCAGCTGAGCGACCCAGGCGCTCAGCGGCTTGCCGTTGACCATGGGCTCATTGTCGTCCGGCGCGCCGCGCACCGCGGCGGCCAGCGCTAGGACTGCCAACCCCGCCATCGCCAGGCGTTGCATAATCGACTCCGGAAGGAAATCGGAACGGATGTGAAAGGCCCTGCGGCCCCGCTCCAACGGCGCCCGTCATTGTGGGCGGCGACGCACATGGCGGCAAGCGGGCGGCGGGGAAACGGGAACGGATTACGCGGACATGCCGGCGCAGGGCCGAAGGCTGGCGCCGCACGACAGGGGGTGAGGGTCGTCCCCGGCGGATTTGGGGAGCCGGCCTGTCGGGCGTCGGCTCGGGCCGGGGCGCGGCGCCAGCCTGGCAACTCCGCCGCGGTCGGCGACGGAGACGCCCACCGGCAAGGGGTGGGGCCGGCAGGCGACAGACCAATAAATCGGCCGTCGCGGCCTGGGGAATTAGCAAAACGGCCGCTGTAGCGCGGCCGCGCCGTAAAATGATCGCCGAACCAAACCATGCTCCCGCGAGCCACGACGCTGATGAACCGACATCCCCTGTGCTTTCTTGGCGGTCCTGCACTCCTCCTTCTGGTCGCCGCAGCGGCCGTGCCGACGCCATCCATCGCAGGCCCTGCCGAACCAGGGCCGGGTTTGCACTACTACTATCCCGTGCCGGCGGCGAAGGACCCCCTGGCCGTCGAGGCCGACGTGTGCGTTTACGGCGGCACTCCAGGCGGCGTCATGGCCGCTGTGCAGGCCGGCCGCATGGGAAAGAAGACTGTTCTGGTCGTCTTTCGCCGCCATGTCGGCGGCATGACCTCCGGCGGCCTCACCGCGACCGACGTCGGCAACGCCGCCTCGATCGGCGGCTTGGCTGCGGAATTCTATCGCCGCGTCGGCAAGCAGCGCGGCTTCCGGCCGTCGGAAGCTGAGAAGACCTTTCTCGACATGCTCAAGGACGCTGGCGTAACAGTGTTTTTTGAGCGTCGCCTCAAGGATGTCGTCAAGGACGGGGCTTGCATCACGACGCTGCGAGCGGAGAACGGCGATGCGTTCAAAGCGACGGTGTTCGTGGATGCGACCTATGAGGGCGATCTGCTGGCGGCGGCCGGAGTTTCCTTCACCGTCGGTCGCGAGGGCAACGACAAGTACGGCGAAAGCCACAATGGCGCCTATTTCGGTCCCGGCCACACATTCAGCGTCAAAGTCGATCCCTATAAGGAGGAAGGCAAGAAGGAAAGCGGTCTGCTGTGGGGTATCTCGCCGGACCCGCCAGGCGAAGTGGGTCGCGGCGACAAGAGGGTGCAGGCCTATAACTTCCGCATGTGGCTGACCGACGCCGCCGATCGGCTGCCATTCCCCAAACCCGCGGGCTACGACCGCGACCGGTACGCCTTGCTGCTTCGCTACCTGAAGAAGCAGCCCAAACCCGCGATGCCGTTTCAGCTCGACCGCGGCGACTGCAACAATAACGGCGGTTTTTCCACGGACTGCATCGGCGGCAGCGACGCCTGGCCGGAAGCGGACTGCGCCGCTCGGGAAAAAATCTTTCAGGATCACGTCAACTATCAGCAGGGACTGATGTGGTTCATGGCCAACGATCCAGACGTGCCCGATGAGCTGCGGTCCAAGGTCCGCGCATTCGGCCTGCCCAAGGATGAATTCCCGGAAACCGGCGGCTGGCCGCATGAGCTGTATGTGCGGGAGGGGCGGCGAATGATCGGCGTTTATGTGATGACGGAGAAAAACTGCAGCGGCGAGGCGACGGTTGACGATTCTGTCGGTCTGGCCAGTTACGGAATGGATTCGCACAACTGCGAGCGCAACGTGGAGGACGGGGCGGTGCGCAATGAAGGCGACGTGCAGATTCCGGTGCGCCGACCCTACCCGGTCAGCTATCGCAGCCTCGTTCCCAGGGAGGAGGAATGCAGCAATCTGCTTGTTCCGGTGTGCGTGTCGGCGTCGCACATCGCCTACGGCTCAATCCGCATGGAGCCGGTGTTCATGATCCTCGGCCAGTCCGCCGGGACGGCGGCGGCGCTGGCGGCGGACGGCAAGACAAGCGTGCAGAAGGTGGATTACCCCAAACTGCGCGAGCGGCTTCTTGAGAACAAACAGATCCTGAAATGGGACGCGCCGCCGGGCCGCTAGGCCACCCCAACTTGCTCTCGGCCGCGTCGCCATGTTACCTTGAAGCTCGCACCCCAGAATGCGCGGCTGGGACGCCGCGCCGCGGCACACGACCACAAGGGAACTCACGATGAGAACCCGCCTCCGTCGAGCCAACCCGCCGACCGACGCGAACGAATTGCTCGACGCCCTGCGCTCCGCCCGTCTTTTAGCTCCAAAGCAGCTCCGTCGACTCGCCGTCGCCTGGTCCGAATCCCGCCCTGATGAGCCGGACGATCCGGTCGAAGGAACCCGCCTGCGAGCGCAAGAACTGGCGGCGACGGGTCTGCTGACGGCATGGCAGGTCGAACAGGTGCTGGCCGGGGAAGCCGACCGCCTTCGCGTGGGGCATTACCTGCTGCTCGACTGGATCGGCGCCGGCGGCATGGGCAGCGTTTACAAAGCCGAGCACCGGCTCATGAAGCGCGTCGTGGCGCTCAAGGTGCTAGGCGGCGCTCCCGGCCCGGGACCGCAATCGCCGGCCCCGGCTGCAGCGCGGTTCCGGCGCGAGGTCGAGGCGGCGGCCCGTCTCTCGCATCCCCACATTGTCGCGGCTTACGACGCCATCCGCGCCCGCGGCTCGCTCATCCTTGTCATGGAATACGTGGAAGGAATCGATCTCGGCCGGCTGACGGCGATGGCGGGGCCGCTGCCCATTCCCTTTGCCTGCGAGGCAGTCCGCCAGACGGCCCATGCGTTGCAATACGCTCACGAACATGGCCTTCTTCATTGCGACGTGAAGCCGTCGAACCTGCTGCTCGTCCATGCGCCGCGCGCCCATTGGGACTCCAACGCCGTAATGCAGTTCACCGACGGCCGGCCGTTGACCGTGAAGCTACTCGACATGGGGCTGGCCCGGCGCATCGACTCATCCACGCCCTCGCTAGCGGACGATCTGGACGGCACGCCGGATTACATGGCGCCCGAGCGAGGCGGCGGCGACCCCATCGACGGCCGCAGCGATCTCTACAGTCTTGGTTGCACCTTTTACCATTTGTTGACGGGTCAACCGCCCTTCCCGGGCGGCGACGGCTCGGCCAAGGTGCTGCGCCACCGGATCGACTCGCCGCCGTCGGTCCGCGAACTGCGGCCGGACGCGCCGGACGTCGTCGTCGCCGTGGTGGAGCGCCTGACCGCACGCGATCCAGCGCATCGGTTCGCCAGCGCAGCTGATGTCGCGGCAGCCTTGGAATTGTGCAGCTCAAGCCATGCGGGGCGACCTGCTCCAGCGCTGCTGCCGCGCCCGGCCCCCGATCGTGCGGCTTTGCGAATTCGCGGTTCGGCCCTGCTCGCCGTCGCCGTGGGCCTGCTGATGGGCGGCATGGCTCGCTGGTATTACTCCGCCCCCGCCGTCGTCCCGGCTCCTTCGATTTCCTCGACGCTTCCGTTTGTCGTGGAGGGTCGGCCCGGCGGCTTCGCCACTCTGAGCGCGGCGCTGGCGGCCGCCGAGGACGGCGCTGTGGTGACGATACACGGCGCCGGCCCCTATGCAACTCCGCCCCTGTCGCTGCGCGGCCGATCCATAACGCTGCGGGGCGCGCCTGGTGAACGGCCCTGCCTGGAAATGGCCGCGACGGCGGCTGATCCCTGGCAGGCGATACTCGCAACGGACCGCGACTTATTCCTTGAAAGGCTGGAACTCCATTTGCCAGCTAGCGCGGCCGGCCGCTTGATTTGCAGCGAACGGGCCGTACTTCGGCTGACCGATTGCCGACTGTCGGCGCCAGCCGGCGCGGGCATCGTCCAGCGCAACGGCGGCGAGCTAATGCTGCAAGGATGTCGCATCGAAACCAGCGGCACGGCGGTTTCCGTGGAGGTCGGCGGTCAGGCGGATTGCAAAATCCGCATCATGAACACCGCGCTCGAGGCCCAAGACGCATCGGCGGCAGGGCTGGCGGTGTGGGCGCCCACTGCACAGCAGCCCACGACGGTCGAGGTGGAGTTGACTGGCGATACGATCACCGCGGCCCGTGCCACGGCCTTGACGGCGTTGTGCGGTCCAGTGCTATTCACTGTGCATGGCAACGACATTGCTTTTCGCCAGGCCCTCCTGAGCTGCGCCGGCTATGCCAGCCGCGACGGGTGGAAGCGGTCGACGTCTTGGCAAGGAAGCGACAACCACTATCACGACTCCGGTGCGTGGCTTACAGTCGACGCCACGCGGCTGGATGTGCGGGGTCTGGCTGCCTGGCGCGCATTATGGCAGGATGGCGAACTCGGCTCGCGTTGAAGATGCGCCGCATCCGGCCATCGGCCGGTCAAAGAATCTCCATCTGCCTGCAGCTCCGCTTCTGAGAAAACCCTCATGACGGTGGCGCCGCACTCGTCCATTTACCGCCTGGGGTCCCGGATCAATCGCTGCGGCCCATGGGCATTGGTCATTGTGGGCGTTGCACTGATGGGCGCGGCCGCCTATGAGCGCTGGCAGGCTGCGGCTTGCGAGAACAATATCGCCCTCGCGCCTCTGCACTACGGTCATGTCGTTCGCATGTGGCAATTCGGCGGGTCGGGCACAGCGGCTGCGGCAGCGGGGTTGCTTTGGGTATGGCTCCTCGGACGACTTCGGACTGCTAAACCGCAGGATGCGACACTCGGCCGGCGTGCTGCTTTAGGCGTCGTCGCTCTCCTCCTCAGCGCGGCGGCGGCCGGCCTGTTCTTGTTTCACCTCCGGACTTCCAATGTGGACTGGGAGGAAGCCGCACCCGCACTCGGATCGTGGTGGCTGGCGGCCCTTATTGGCAACGGATTCGCGCTCTATCTGGCCCGGCCCCGCAGGCAAGCATTGAGCGTGCTGATTGCGTTGCTGTTCGTCACCATTGCAGCAACGGTCGCCCTCTACGCGAACAGCACCGACGTCGTCGGTATGTTCCTTGGCTTCGGGAGGAGCACCGCCGGAGAGCAATGGTACCTGGGGCTTACAGCCGCCGTGGCCGGCGCGACGGCGGTCTTGCTGTGGCTCGCCGCGCCGCGGGCTAATCGAAATCGTTCGCAAACTTGACGTCCTCGGGGAATTTCCTTCCACAAATCCATTGCGGCAGACATAGGATATGGATGTGAAACCGGGCGGAGCAAGTACGCACGATCCGACGGCGCGGAATGCGCGATCTTTGTAACATTTGCCCAAGGATCGTTTGACCTGGGGCGAACCGTTTCTTATACTCGTTCTTGGTTTGCGCATTCTCGGAGCGGCAGAGAGGTTAGGAAGCCAAGCGAAGCCCGCAACGATGCCGGGCCGGGATCGAACCCAGCAACACGGTGGGGAGGTTTCCCCGTGCCATTTACCTTGCGCTTTTGGCGGCTGCCGATGGTCGCACTGCTCTGTGCGGCCTGTCTGCAAGGCGTTTTTCCCGCGACGGCTCATGCGGACGAGTTCAAAGACAAGGCCGCAGCCGCCGAGAAGCGCCGCGACTGGCTCGAAGCCTGCCGATGGTATGACAAGGAACTCCGCAAGGACCGCAACCAGCCTGACGTTCGCGACGCTTATCAACGCTGTCTGCGCCGCCTCTACCTCGTTCGTCGCGGCGAGGACCATGTCTATCGGGAAGCCGTCGCCAAGCTGAAGCCCGAACAGGCGTTGGACGTGTACCTGCAAGTGCTGGCCGCCGTTCGGGCGGCCTATGTCGATTCCTCGCGCACCGATCTCAATTCGCTGCTTCAGCAAGGCGTTCAAGAGCTGCAATTCGATTTCGAAGAGGACGTATTCGTCCAGGAGTATTTTGCCGGCGCCAAACCGGCGCAGATAGACAAGTTCAAGAAAGCGCTGGCCGATTGGCGCACCCACACGGTCAAGGACGAAAAGGACGTCCGGGCCGAAGTGCTGGAAATGGACGCGACTGCCCGGCGATGTGGGCTCGACGTGAAGCCCGCGTTGCAAGTGGCGATCCGCCTGGAACTTTCCGCCGGGGCCTGCAACGCGCTGGACGAGTATACCCTGTTCTTGACGCCTGGCTATTACACCGACGTTCAGGCGATGGCGCAGGGCAAGTTCGTCAGCATCGGGGTCGATCTCGGATCGACCGCTGACGGCCAAGTCGAGGTCCTCCGCGTTTACCCGAAAAGTCCGGCCGAGGACGCCCGTCTGATGCCGGGGGACCGTATCCTCGCGGTCAACCACCAAGGCGATCTGACGCCCGACCAGGCGGCCGATAAGCTGCGCGGCGAAGCGGGATCGATGGTGGAGATCGTCGTGCAATCGCCGATGACAATGCCGGGGCAGCCGATTCTGCCGCGGACCGTCAAGCTCATGCGGCAGCCCGTCTTTGTACCGAGCGTGATGGAGCCGCTAGTTTATAACGTCACGACGGAAATGGGAGCGGTCCTTTCGGTCGGTTATATCCAGATCAACCACTTCCAGGATTCCACGGTGCAGGACGTGAAGGAAGCGCTGGCCCGGCTCCAGACGGCCGGCGTCCAGGCGCTGATCCTGGACCTCCGCGGCAATCCCGGCGGCTCGTTCAAGGCGGGCTTGCAGGTAGCCGAGTTGTTCCTGGACGAAGGCGTCATCGTCTACTCGGAAAGCCCGCTGGCCGACTACAATCGGCCTTACAAAGTGGAGTCCCGCAACCCCGTGACGCTGCCTATCGTGGTGCTAGTGGACCGCGACACGGCCAGCGCCGCCGAGGTTGTGGCCGGCGCTCTGCAAGAACATCGGTCGATAAACACCCGCATCGTCGGCCAGACGACGTTTGGCAAGGGCTCCATCCAGGGCGTCATTCCGCTGGACAAGAAGCCGCTGGAAAACATGCCTGGCGGCATCCGCATCACCATCGCCAAGCTGTTCTCGCCGGGCAAGCACCAGCCCTACACCGACCGCGGCGTGACGCCCGACATCCTGGTCAATCAGGAAGGCGCAGCCGTGAGGGACGCTGGACTGGACGCCGTCGTGCAGCTGCTCCGCAATGGTGCAATGAACGGCATGAAGATGAATTGAGCGCCTCTTTGGCGCTCATTGCCCTAAAGGCCTTTCGCCGTGCAGGTCGTTTGGTCCCGCAAAGTCGCCGCACCGCCGCGCGGCCTGGTGCTGGCCCGGGAACGGGGCTGGCTGCTGGTCTGGGACTCCGACCACGTTCTTCACCTCTTCAATCGCACCGGCGAAACCCAAGCTCGCTTTCAGGCCGCCGACGCCGTCGTCGCGGCATGCTGCGCGGACGACGGGGTCGGCTTCGCCGCGGTTGGGGCGCAGGGTTTGGTGTGGATGCTGGCGCCCGATCTGTCGCCGCGCTGGGAGCGGACCCTGCCGCAGCGCGGGACCGCCGCGGCCCTGGATCCATTCGGCCAATTCCTGGCGGCGGCCGATGCGGGGGGCGGGTTGGTCCTTTACGACCGCACCGGGCGGGAGCGATGGCGCGCCGCCAACGCCCGACCGCTGCACCATCTGGCCTTCGTCCCCGAGCGTCCTGCCCTGATTGCGGCGGCCGATTTCGGCCTGGTTGTCTGCTATGGCATCGGCGGCGACCTGTTGTGGCGCGACACGCCGGTTGCACACACGGCTTCGTTGGCGGTCAGCGGCGACGGCGCCGTGATCGCATTGGCCTGTTTCAGCGACGGCTTGTGCTGCTATTCCTTGGATGGCCCCAAGCGACGCCGAATTGAGGGGCCGGGGCCCTGCCGCCTGGCTGCGGCCTCCTACGACGGCGACCTCTTCCTGACAGCGGATCTGAATCAGCGCTTGCAGCTGCGGGATGCGCAGGGAAACCTGCGCGGTGAATGGCTAATGGACGGCGCTCCGACGGATCTGGCGCTGGCTGCTTTGGGCGATCTAGCGTACGTCGCTGCCACGGACGGCCGGATTCTCATGCTGCGGACCAGCTGAGCGACGGCGATCACGATATCACGCGGTTGCGGCCGTCGTGCTTGGCCCGGAAAAGCTGGTCGTCGGCCTTGCCGATCAGGTCGTTCGGCGTGAGGGCGTTTTCGCCGTTGGTGGCGGCGACGCCGACGCTGATGGTCACGGGATAGGTCTTGCCTTCGTACTGGAAGACGCGCTGCTCCACTTGGCCGCGGATGCGCTCGGCGACGACGACGGCCCCTTCCAAGTTGGTTTCCGGCAGCACGACGGCGAACTCCTCGCCGCCGTAGCGAGCGAACAGCTCTTCCTTGCGGACATTGCCGCGGATGCAGCTGGCGACCTCGCGCAGCGTGAAATCGCCGCCGAGGTGCCCCAGGTCTTCATTGATCGACTTGAAGTGATCCAGGTCGATCATGATGAGGGCCAACGGCCGGCCGTAACGTGCCGAGCGCGACAGCTCGCGGTCCAGGAACTCGAGCAGATAGCGCTTGTTGTGGATGTCGGTGAGGGCGTCGATAATGGTGAGGCGGTAAATCTCTTCGTGGTACTCCGCTTCCACGTTGCCGCCGGCTAGGAATCGGTAGATGCAGTTGCCCACGCGCAGGTAATCGCCGTCTTTGAGTTTGCAGATGGAAGCCGGTACGTCGTTGACAAAAGTGCCGTTGGTGCTTTGCAAATCCACGGCGTAGTAACCGTCGGCGCCGGGCTGAATGCGAGCATGGCGGCGCGAGACGGAGTGGTCGTTGATGCGGATATCGCAGTCGTTGCCGCGGCCGATTACCATCGGCGTATCGGTAAGGCCGTAACGCGCCCCCATGCCAGGACCGGTGGGATAAATGTGAACGACGCAGGCGTCGCGGGTCGATGAAACCAGCCGATCCGGGGCCGTCACCCAGGTTTCGGTCGCCTTTTCCATGCATCCCCCCCCACGCCAGGCCCGCCGTCCAGGCCCCTCCCGCGGACGACAAAGGCCCTCACAGCGATTGTAGATTATGAAAAGGCGCAACGCCAACGATTCCAGCGCGAAGCCCTGTTCGACGCAGCGATGAAATGCAGCGGCGGCAAACAACGGCCGCCCTAATCGCGCACAGGGCGTACAATTCCCATAGAGGCCGCCGCATTGGCACGAAGCCAGTGCGGCGCCTCATCCCTTTGCAGGAGAATTCGGCTATGAGTACGCCCCCCGCGACCGAGCGCGATCAGCAGAGCTTCGCCGAAACCGCCCTGCGGCTGGGCGGCAAGACGGAGGAAGAAGCGCGACGCACCGGCGCCTTGGACCGGGCGGACGAACAGGTCGAAAGCCTTTTCAAGGAAAAGTACCAAACCGCGAACAGCCCGGTTCACAAGGCCTTCTGGGACGCCAATGTTCCGCTGAATCTGTTTTCGCCTCCGCCGCTGGCGGCGATGCACCCGTCCGATCAGACCATGGCAGCGTCGCTGGCCGTGGTGCGGCGGCATCGGGAGGCGGGCACGCTGCTGGACGAGAAGGGCAAGATCGCCGCTTCGGTGCTGCGCGAGCTGGGCGGTGCCGGCTACTGGGGCTTGCTCATCGACCCAAAGTACGGCGGCCAGGGCGCCCCGTTCGCGCGCTTCACCCATTTCTTGACGCGGATGGCCACATTGGACGCGATGGTCGCCGGGATGGCTTCGATCCATGGGTGCATCGGCGCGGTGGACCCCGTGCGCACATTTGGTACGCCGGAGCAAAAGGAGCGCTTTCTTCCCAAATTAGCGAACGGCCAAGCATTGTCCGGCTTCGCCTTGACCGAGCCGGCGGCGGGCTCCGATCTGACGGCCCTGCGCACCACGGCGGTCCTCGACGGCGACGACTACGTCCTCAACGGCGAGAAGCTATTCATCACCAACGTGATTCCTGGCCGCACGGCCGGCGTCGTGGTGCTGATTGACGGCAAACCGGCCGTGCTGGTGGTCGATCTGCCGCCGGAAGAAAACGAACATTTCAGAGTTAAGACCTATGGTTTGTATGCGTTGCGCCAGGCGTACAACAACGGGCTGATTTTCCGGGACTTCCGTGTGCCCACGGGCAATTTGCTCAAGCCGCCGGTCGGCGACGGACTGACGATCGCTTATCACGGTTTGAATCTGGGAAGGCTCTCGTTGTGCGCCGGGGCGGCCGGCAGCATGCGCGTCATGCTCGCCAATATGCTGCCCTGGGCCGAGTTTCGCCGCACCTATGGCCAGCCGATCGCTCGACGCGAGCTGGTCAAGCGGCGCATCGGCCGCCTGGCCGGACTGATCGCCGGCGCCGACGCCCTGGTGGCCTGGGGATCGTGGCTGATCGACGAGGGCTACCGCGGCGAGATGGAGTGCATTATCGCCAAAATCTTCGGCAGCGAAGCGATGAAGGAGGCTGCCGTCGAGCTGTTCATGAAGACGCACGGCGGCCGATCGTTCCTCAAGGGCCATCTCTTTGGCGATAACGTCTACGATTTCCTGGCGCCTTGCATTTACGAGGGCGAAGGCGAAGTTCTCGGCATGGCCTTTTTCAAATCGCTGGTGAAGGAGCACGGCAAGCGGTTCTTCGAGCCAATCGCCAAAGCCGCGCAGCAGCACAATTTGGCGAAGCCGAATCCATTCAACCCGGTCCACGCCTGGAAGCTGCGCCAGGTGCTGGCGCCCTATGCGCGCTGGAAAATCGGCCAGTGGTTCGCGCCGCGCGACCGTCAGAGCGTGCCGCACATGGACAAGCGGCTGGCGGAGCATCTGCATTTCGCGGCAGCCCTGTTCGCCCAGCTGCGGACTGAGACGACGGCGGCTATGGAGAAGCACCAGCTGAAACTGGCCGATCGCCAGTGCCGGATCGCGGAACTCTCTCAACGCATCCAGGATGCGACAACGATGCTCGTGACGGCGCTTTGGGGCCACCGGCAAAAGAACGAAGCAGCCGTAGCGTCGGCCGACGTCATGTGCCAAGACCTGCGGCGGAAGCTCACCGGCGAGCGCCCGAGCGACCGCTACTTCCGGGACGCAGGCAAGCTAGCGGACGTGATCTTGTCCGGCGGCTTCGAAGTGATCGCGGGCGTGCCGCAGGCGGAAATCCTGATGAAGTATGACAACAAGTGAGCGGCGCCCGTGCGGCGCATCCCTACGCCGTCGCAGTTGGCTGCAAAAGTCGCTCCAGGCGATCTCGCATCTCGCGAAACGCCTCTTCCGACAGGACCGGCGCCGCTCCGTCCGTCTGCAGCTCGCGCTCTAGCTCCACCCAGCTGCGGCAGCCGGCGCAGTACGCCGTCTCGGCCAGATCGACCGCTTGGAGCGCCCGGTAGACACGAACCGGCACGACGTAGAGCCCTGGCCGCCGATACTCGAACCGCGCTTGCACCGTTGCGGCCGACAGGCAGTGCATCCCGCCGAGCAGCAGCGCCGCCGGCAGATTATGCAGCCGATACACGCCCCAAGCCGCCTCCGCGAAGTGCGTCAAACGGACGACGCCGATTGGCGGCCGCTCCGCCTCGGCCTGCTCCAAAAGGGGCAGCGCGTCGGCGCTCACGCCGTCCCCCTGCTGGTGCACATAGGTGGGGTACAGCCAGAATCGCTTGTGTTCCACCTGGAATTCAGCGGTCTTTTCCGCGATTCCGCCTTTGCGCAAGACGATGCTCTGCCGCCCATCCGCGAGCGCCTTGCAGACGACGGCCCATTCCTTGAACGCATGCCTCAGTCCGCTCATGGCAGCCCCTCCTCCCCCTTCGGCGATCGCAGCATCAGGTCGCTCACCGCCGTTCGCGGGTCTTTGCCCTCGAAAAGGACGCGGTACACCTCCGCGGTAATCGGCACGTCGATCCCCAGTTGCAGCGCCCGCTGATGGACGCTGCGGGCCGTGTAGACGCCCTCGGCCACCATAACCATTCCGGCTCGAACGTCGGCCGGCCGTTCGCCGCGGCCGACGCGCTCGCCGAAACCGCGATTGCGGCCGTGCCGGCTCACACAGGTCGTGATGAGATCGCCCAGCCCGGCCAAGCCGGCGAACGTGCGCGAGTCGGCGCCGAGCGCGACGCCGAACCGGGTCATCTCGACCAGGCCGCGCGACAGCAGAGCCGACTTGGCGTTGTCGCCGAAACCCAAACCGTCGCTGATCCCAGCTGCGACGCCAATGACGTTCTTCAGCGCTCCCGCCAATTCAACACCAACCGGATCGTGATTGGTGTAGATGCGAAAGCGATCCGTACAGAAGTGAGCCTGCACCCAGCGCGCCAGATCGCGGTCGCGGCTGGCGGCGACGACCGATGTGGGCAGGCCGCGGCTGACTTCCTCGGCATGACTTGGTCCGCTCAGGACCGCAGTTTGTTCGACGCCGAGAATCTCGGTCAGAATCTCCGTCGGGCGCAGGAACGTGTCGTTTTCCAGACCCTTCGCCAGGCTCAGCACCGGCGGCCCCGGCCGGAGGCGCGGGCGCTCTCGCAGCAACGTCGGCCGCAGATAAACCGTCGGCACAGCGGCCACCCACAGGTCGGCGCCGGCGGTCGCATGGACGACGTCCGTGGTCAGCTCGATACTTTCAGGGATGGGTACGCCCGGCAGCAGTCGGATGTTTTCGCGCCGCTCGCGCAGGATGCGGCCGCTTTCCTCGCGGGCGCTCCACAGGACGACGCGATGACGCGGGTCTTGGGCCAGCAGCACGGCGACGGCCGTGCCCCAGGCGCCGTCGCCGAGGACCGCGAACGAGGTTCGCATGGCGGACCAGGGGAAAGAGTGCGATTTTCCGGTCTTCCGATAATCCACGTTATGATAAGGCCGGCTGTGCGGGTGCACCAGAGCGGCGCGGAGGCAGCGGAATCGCTCTCTTTGCGGAGAATGGCCGAAGTCGCTGACCGCGCCCGGCCGATGTTAGGGGAGAATCGTCCGGCCGCGCCCGCGCCGGCGACGACCTCACCGGGAACGGACTGCTCGTCGCATGGAGGAAAGGCGTATGGCTGCTCATCTCCGCGTCTACCCACTGGCGGATGAAGGGACGGAACCGCAGGAGCCGACGGTCCACGTCAGCCTGGGCGACCTCGTGCCGCTGCTAACAGCGGCGCACCGCCACAATTACCTGTGGCTGCGGGATTTTCTCGACGACGAAGTCGCCGTGACGCCGGACCTGTACGAAGTGCTGCGCGCCTTTCGCAGCCGGCGGCCATCGGCGTAGTGATCGGCGGCAAAGCGGCGTGACGTGTCGCCAATTATTGGGCCCAGCAGGATTCGAAACTGCAACCAAGGGATTATGAGTCCCCCGGCCGTCCATTTCATCAAGCGACGGTGCAAGGACTTGCGGCGCGAAGCGCCAGCGCCTTGCACTCGTCTTGCACCGATCCGCGGGACCATCCTGGAACCGCCCGGCCCTCCCAGGCTCGTCGCCGCCGCTTGTCTTCCCCCTGCCGTTCCCGCCGTGGCGGCCCGGCTCAATCCACCATGCGGCGAGCCGCCGAGGAATGGCTTCCGGCCCGCCAGGGAGCCATCCTACCCCTCACGGCCCCGTCGATGCGACGCAGTTGCCCGAGCAGTCGAGCCGCCCCGTCGCCGCCGAGGGAGCAAGCGGCGGTCAGGGCGCGCCGCCGGACGGCCCCTCGATCCCGGCGTCCGCCTGGGCCTGCTCCCGCCGGCGCAGGCGCGTCCGGCGGCGCCGCTCTCGGTCGCGGGCTCGCTGCTCGGCCGTCGGCTTCGGCCGCAGTCGAGGGCGTGGCGGCGAGCAGCCAGGCTCGTCCCCGTCGCGGAACAGGGCTTGACGGAGACGGTAGCGCTCGGCGAACGCGGCCAGCTTGCCCGGCGAACGCGGCGGGTGCGGCGTGGGGTGAGGCGCCGGGGGATCCTCGGCGCGGTCGATGTCCAGGCCGGCGGCCAGGTCCGCGGCGTCGAGGGCGTCGGCTGCGTCGCCGCGTCGGGGCATGGGGGCTGGGTCCGGCGCCGGGGAGATACAATCGGCGGCTATCGGAGGTTGCGATGCGGGCCGGCCTGCTGTGAGAGGGGGGCCGGCCCGACCTATCTTACGGACCATCGCCGGCGGCGGGGCGCGCGCGAAAAAGCCCCGCCGCCGCGTTCCACGCGCGACGACGGGGCTGAACAGAGAAGAGGCCCATGCCATTCTACGGGCCGACCGGCGCCGGATCGGCTCACCGCTCGCCGTCGTCGCCGTATTCGGCCAGATGCCGCGGCAGCATTTCAGGATGCGCCGGCCGGGACGCGAGCACGACGGCGCGGCAGCCGGTGAAGCCGATCGCCTCGAGCGCTCGCGCCGCCTCGTCGGTCGGCATGTCGCCCGGCAGCAAGACCCAGGACCGGCCGCGGGCGTCAAGCATCGTCCGCAGCGGCCGTGCCGGCTCCGAGGAGCAGGCGCCGAGGAGGCACACGTAAGCATTGGGGGCGGGCGGCTCGGGTTGCAGGCCCGGCAGCTGCAAGCGGGAAGGATCGCCCTGGGGAAGCGCGTCAACGATGCGGGTTGGCATAGCGTGATCCTCAGCCGAGGCTGATGAGTCCGCCCGCGCCAGCCGGCGGCGTGGACGGCGCCACGAAGAGGCTGCTGAACTGCGCCGGCGTCAACTGGAACACGCTGACGCTGGGGTTCGATTGGTACGGTGCGGCGCAGAAGGTGAGGGTGTCGGAAAGTGCCGGACATACCTGCAGCATGTAGCGGTACTCTCCGGCCACGGCGACGACCGGCGTTCCGTCGAGCCACAATCCCGTCGCCGGCTGACCGATCTCGTCATATTCAAGCACCTCGTTTGCGCATTGGGTGTCCCACGACGGCAACGGCGGATACCCGCCCCAGCCGACGGCGAGCCAGCGAATGATCTTCTTCGCCTTGCCGCCGTGGACGCGATTGATGCGCGACGGCGTTCCGAACGGGCCGCACGTCGGCTGCTGGCGGCGGCCGTGGTCGCGCTGATAGAAGGCTGTACAGGCCCATAGGACCAGCGGCACTTGGGTAGCCTGGGCCGGCGTGGGCGATGCAAACCCGGAGACGAGCGTTACCGGCATGGGCGCCTCACGTGAACTGCTGATTGGGAAGGTCGAACGCCCCCACGGCAGGCTGATTGTTGGGCGGCAGCTGGAAGTTGCCCATCAAGGCTTGTTCCAGCATCGTTCCAATAAACACTCCCTTTGCTCCGTTATCGTTGGGCGGGTTCGGGTTTGCGCCTGGCGTGCTGTAACTCCAGCCGAGCGGGTTGTTGCTGTTGGTGAAATCGCCGATCTTCATGATCTTGTCGAAATTCGCTGGGTCGAAAGAATTGCCGAGGTTGCTCAACGTGCCCAGCACCGCCCCGCGCAGCTCGATGCAGCCCTTGTTGATCGGCGTCGTCAGGTACAAGGACACCAGGCCGCCGGAGATGACGCCGCCGAGGCCGGGCGGAGTCGCCAGGCCGAAGCGGTCCGCGATGATCGCCAAGCCGATCTGGAATAAGCCCACGCGGTCGGCTTGCGGCGCACCGTACACGCGCAGCTGGAACGTCTTGCGGACCGCGGGGAAGAAGCTCTGAAAGATGTTCCAGAGCGCCGTCATGATGTCGCCGCCCATAACGCTCTGAACGACGCTGCCGCCGATCTTCACCATGTCCTTGAAGTCTTTGTACCCCACGTCCGCGCCGGCAGTGACGTTCCCTTCGACCCTCGTACAGCCGGGGTTCGCCCCGAGGTTCAAAAAGACTTGCTCATCGATGCAGTCCCATTCCAGCTCGGTCCCGTCCGGGACGACCTGGACGTTGACCGACCCGCGCTTGAAGCCGGCCTGCGCCGGCGGCAGCACGGCCGCGCGGAAAGCGTCCGGCGAGAACACGTTGCCGGCGAGCGTGCCGAGCCCCGCGATGCCGGCGCCCTGATTGAGCATGTCGGTGCGCAACCGCATCCGCCCGGAAAAGCGCAACGTTGTGCGCCAGTCGTCGTCGACCGAGGCTTGTGCAGTCCACCTATTCGATAGCACAATGCTGTTTTGTTTCGGGTCGATGGCGTTCCCGCCGACGTAGGTCTCGATGCGGAAGTAAATCAAACACGTCTTCGCTCCGTAGACCTCCAGCACGCGCAGCGCCAGAGGGTTCGGCCCTAGTTTGGCGTCACAGGCGAACGTAGGATCCTGCGGGGAAGTAATGACCGCATCCGGCCCAAGCGACCATTTCAAGGTCTGCCGTTTCTGCATCAGCACCTGCTGCAGGTTCCGCAGGGTGACGCCAGCGCGATCGCCGGCGAAACCGGGCGGATTTTGGCCGCTGAGCGACGCCGTAGCGGCCGGGTTGACGTAGGCCGTAACGCCTATTATGACGCGAAATATCCCCAAGTAGTCCGCGCCGTCGAAACTGTTCTCCGGCGTGCATTCGTATTCCAGCGTCCGCACGATCTGCAGCGGCACGCCGGCGTAGCTCATCACCTGGATCGGGCTGGAAGCAAACGTCGGATTGTTGGTCGCTGGGGGCATGGGGCCTCGGTTTAGATCATGGTGCGCCGCCGAGCTCGTCTAGGTCGAATGCTTGTTTCGACCCCGGCCCGTGCGGGTCGTCGCCGTACGTCCGCCCCTGACGCCGGCCTTCCGCGGCGCCGGTCTTCTCGTCCTTCAGGTCGCGGTACAACTCCATCACCTGGGCTGCCAGGTCCGTGCCCTCGCGCACTTTCAGCGTCAACTCGATCAGGCTCCGGGCGGCGCCGAGCCGTACCGAGTCGTTCTTGCTCCGGAGCAGCTTCCGCAGCGTGTCGGCGGCCGCCGTCAGGGCGTCCGTCATGCGGCCCAGGGCTCGCACAACCACCTCGCCCCGCATCTCGCTGACGCGCAGCCGGAAGTCGGGCTCCGCCCACCAGCTCCCCGCGGTCCGCTCGGAGACGCCGGCCGCCTTCGCGGCCTGTCTGATCGTCTTGCCCGCGGCCAGGCCCAGCGCCAGGACCTCTTTCCGCCCCGCGCGGTTCCCGCCCCGGTTGCCGGAATTTGCTGGCATTTGCGTTCACGGCCCCGGTCCCCCGGCCTCACGGCGCGGCCTCGGGCGGCCGCTCCTCGGCGGCGGGCTGGACGATCCCCGCCGCGGCCATGGCCTCGCGCAAGGCGGGCAGGTCGGCCTCGGCGACGCCGTGCAGCGTGCCGAGGCGGGCGACGATCGCCAGGCCGCAGGCGGCGACGAACCGCCGCACGCGCCACTCAGGCAGGGCCAGCGCACGGGCGATCTCGCCGGTGGTCAGCAGTCGCGTCGGCGCTGCGGCGGTCGCGGTCGTCATGGTCCGTCCCTCAGCGTTCAGGCCAGAGCAGCGTACGCCGCGGGCGCGTCCGGGCGCGGCG
>DATKHW010000421.1:0-4095 GCA_035546275.1 Gemmataceae bacterium | reverse complement strand
GTCGGAAGGGTTACGTCCCGTCTTCTCCAGCAGCTCGATCAAGGCCTCCTCTGATTCGCTGGACCCCGCCTCGATGCCGGTGCCGTCTTGTTTCCAGACGATCCATTGCCCCGCGTACTTGGCGAGTTCCTCCAATGGGATTTCACTGCGGTTCTTGATGAACTCTTTCATGTCGATCGCCATAACGCCCTCCCTTCTCCCGTCATTGGACCACGCCCACCCTCTCGCCGCAAGCGTTCCGGCGTTGCGTCCGCCGCTGCGTCCTGCTACATAGCCGGGCGCAACCGCCGCACCGACGCCGCTTGTTTTCCCGGTCCAACGGAACCCCGTTTATGAAATGCCTCGTCACCGGCGCCGCCGGATTCATCGGCTCCCATCTCTGCGAACGCCTCCTCGGCCTCGGCCACGCCGTCGCTGGAATCGACGCCTTCATCCCGTATTACCCCCGCGCCGTCAAGGAATCCAACCTCGCCGCCGTCCGCAACCATCCCGACTTCACCCTCCATGCCGCCGACCTCCGCGACGCGGAACTTGGGCCGATGCTCGAAGGTGCCGACGTGGTGTTCCACCTCGCGGCCATGCCCGGCCTGCCGCGCAGCTGGACCGATTTTTCGCTTTATGAGGGGTGCAATGTCGCCGGGACGCAGCGCCTGCTGGAGGCAGTGCGGCGCGAGCCGAGTCTGCGGCGATTCGTTTATGCGTCCACGTCGTCGGTCTACGGCCGATTCGGCTCCGGCGACGAGACGCTGCCGACGCGGCCGTCGTCGCCCTACGGCGTGACCAAGCTGGCCGCCGAGCACCTTTGCCGCGCCTACGCTGAGGAACACGGCCTGCCGCTGGTGGTGCTGCGCTACTTCTCGGTCTACGGCCCGCGACAGCGGCCCGACATGGGCTACCACCGCTTCATCGACGCCCTCTTGCACGGCGAGGAGATCATCGTCTACGGCGACGGCCTGCAGACGCGCGGCAACACCTACGTGGAGGACTGCGTCGCCGCCACGGTCGCCGCCCTGGAGGCGCCGGCCGGCGAAATCTACAACGTCGGCGGCGGCGAGACAGCGTCGGTATGGGATATTATCGGCAAATTGGAGCGGATTACGGGCCGAAAGGCGGCGGTGCGGCGCGAGGCGGCGCGGCCCGGCGACCAGCGCTTCACCGCGGCCGACGCCGGCAAGCTGACGCGCCACACCGGCTGGGCGCCGGCCGTCGGCCTCGACGAGGGCCTGGCCCGCCAGGCGGCGTGGCAGGAGGTGCAGGCGGGCCGGCGGCTGGCGGCGTGAACGGCGCCGGGGCGCTGGGGGGATGCCATGAAGCGTCGCTTTCTCACCGCCGAATGGCGCCATTTGCTCATGCTGAACTACGAAATCGCCCCCGCCGCGCTCCGGCCGCTGGCGCCGCCGGGCACGGAGATCGATTCCTGGAACGGCCGGACCTTCCTCAGCGTGGTCGGTTTCCTCTTCCTCAATACGCGCCTCCTCGGCCTCCCCGTCCCCTTTCATCGCAATTTCCCGGAGGTCAATCTGCGCATCTACGTCCGCCGCGATGCGGCCGACGGCCGGCGCCGCGGCGTCGTCTTCGTGAAGGAGATCGTGCCGAAATGGGCGGTCGCGGCCGTCGCCCGCTGGGTCTACAACGAGAACTATGTGGCCCATCCCATGCAGTCGCATGTGCAGCTGCCGGATGCGGCCAGGGGCGTCGGCGGTCGTGTGGAATACGGTTGGACGAGTGGCGGACGCCCCAACAGCCTGGCCGCGGACTTCGCCGGCGAGCCGGCCTTGCCGGCGGCGGGGTCGGAAGAAGAGTTCATTACGGAGCATTACTGGGCCTACGTGAAGCAGCGGAACGGCTCGGCCCTGGAGTACGGCGTGGAGCATCCGCCGTGGCGGGTGTGGCGAGCGTCGGCGGCGCGGCTCGACTGCGACGTGGAGGGGAATTACGGCAAGGATTTCGCGGCGGCGCTGGGTCGGCCGCCCAGCTCGGCGTTCGTCGCGGAGGGGTCGCCGGTGGCGGTGTTCCAGGGCGAAGGGCTGGCGGCGGCTTCCGGCTTGTCAAGATGATGCGGTGCAGCGAAAATGCAATCAGCCCGCGATACATCGGAGGACGAATCATGTCCGTGACCCGGGAAGAATTGCTGCGGTTGAGGCGGCAGGAGCCATTTCAGCCCTTCCGGATTCACACGACGGGCGGCGAGGTGTTCGAGATCCGCGACACCATTAACATTTTGGTGGCGGAGTGGGTTGTTGTGGTTCCCGTGCGCAGCAATCCCGATGACCTGTTCGGCGACTATGGGGCTTCCGTCCCGTATGAGCAAATTGCTCGCGTAGAGATGATGGGGGCGGCGTCAGCCGCCCCAAACGGCTGACGGAAGCAGGAGCCTGCGAGGCTGCAGTTCTACGGACGGCCCGCAAGGAGGTGCGCCGGTATGCGACCGCAATTGTTTCTTAGGCTGCTGCGCCAGCGGCCCTTTAGCCCCTTCCGTGTCCACGTTTCCGACGGCGCGTGGTATGACGTCTCCCATCCGGAAGCAGCTTTCGTATCCGGTCCGACGCTCATCGTTGTCGTCCGGGCGTCAGGCTTCGCAGGGCCGCCCGGTGAGCGTCATGCACATGTGTCCGTGATCCACATTACCCGCGTCGAAGTGTACTATCCAGGCGAGGCCCCGGCCCCGTGACGGCGGCAAGCGGCCGACCGCTTGCCGCCGGCCTATAGATCAGACGACGAAACACCCCGGCCCCGCCGCCGTCGGATCGAGGCTGAACTCGACGACGGCCTCTTTGCCCGTGGAGCGCTGCGTCACGTGGACCGCGACGGCGCCGGCGCCGCAGTCGGCCGGCGGCTCCAGCGCCAGCATCATCATGCGCTGGCCCGGCGTCTCGATCCACTCGTCCTCCGCGACCGCCGGCTGGCTGCTCACGTCCACTTGGAGCGTTTTCCCCTCCGTGATATCGTGAAGCCGCGCCTTCCAGTCGGGCCCCTCGCCGACGACGTGGAAGCGGTAGGCGTCGCGGCGGGAGCCGACGACGAACAGGGCCAGGTTGACCCGGCCCGGATAGACGCGCAGCGTCTGGGCCAGGTGCCGCTCCACGGCGCGGCCGGCGACGAAGACGTTGAGATTGCCCGCCCAATGCGGATTGGGTCGTCCTACCAGGTCCATCAGGTCGGGCGGCAAGGCGACCGGCGTCGGCTGCGGCCGGTCGTCCGCGGCGCCCAGCGCGGTCAGCAGCCGCCGCGGCGGCACGCGGTCGGGCGGACCAAGCGGGGCGACGGCGGGGCGGATCGCTTCGGTCCGCAGCACGGCGCTCTCCCCCGGCGCCAGGGCCGGCGCGTGGACGAGGGCCAGCGACCGCCACGGCACGAACGCCCCAAGGGGAGCGGCCGAAAGTACGGCCAGGGTCGGCGCGGACGGCTCATCGCCGTCGTTGCGCACGCGGAAGGAGACGGCGACGCGGCGAGGGCCTGCATCGCTGAACTGAATGTCGGCGCGCGCCAAGGTCAGGGACGCGCCGGCGGCAGTGGTGGTCGGTTGGCGAAGGACGGCGGTGGTCATGGACGCCTCCCGGAAACGAGATGGGGAGATGGGGCGCGGCACAAGGACGCCCTCATTAGTGTAACAGGACGGCGGGCCGCCGCAATCTCTCGACGTCATCCATACCCGATCGCCCGCAGCAAGTCCGCCGTCAGCACGAACGGTCGCCGCGGCACGGCGTCCAGCCGGAACAACGGCAGCAGCTCCCGCGCCGTCACGGGCCGAATCGCATCGATCCAGCCGCACGACCGCGCCAGCAATCCCAGCAGCCGCTCCGCCGACACGCCGGCCGCGCGCAGCGATGACAATCGCGTGTCGCCGTGCCGCTTCGCCAGCCGCCGGCCGTCCGGACCTGTCACCAGCGGCACATGAACGAAGCGCGGCGGACGCAGCCCCAGCGCCTCGTAGAGCAGCAATTGCCGCGGCGTGGACGGAATCAGGTCGTCTCCGCGCACCACCTCCGTGACGCCCTGCGCCGCATCGTCCACCACCACGGCCAGCTGATACGCCGGCCCGGTTGCGGCACGGTCTCCCGACCGTGCCGCCTTCCACACCACGAAATCGCCGCC
>DATKHW010000420.1:0-3930 GCA_035546275.1 Gemmataceae bacterium | reverse complement strand
CTGCACCGATTTCGCAGGCGAGCCGCCCGCACCACGGCGTCACTTGATCGTCACGCCTTGCCACTGCACGCTGAGCGGGGCGGCCTTGTATTGCTGGGCCAGGACGTCCCAGGGCGTCCCGGGATGGTTCTGCATGACCGTGTCCAGCAGCTTCCGCGCTTCGCGGGCCAGCTTCTTGCCCTCGGCGTCGCCGTGGACCGCGGTCTGCGGGACGAGTTTCCAGCCGTTCTGGCCGGCGGCCAGCGGCGGGACTTCCTTCCGCATCTGACCGAGCATCGACTGGTACTCCAGCAAGAAGACGTATTCCGTTTCCAGCCGCGCGAGCATCAGATCGTAATTGGCCTGCCAGCGCGCCGTCTCCTGGCCGCGCTTCTGGCCGGCCGTTCGCAGGCCTTCCAGCTCGTCGTCCACCTCCGCCATCAGCGAGGCGACCGCGCGCTCGTCGGTCTCCACCTGCTCCTTGAACTTGTTCTCATTGGCCGGCTGATGGTAGGCGTCCGTCAGCCCCGGCAGCTGAATGCTCAAGCGCTTCCGCGCGGCGGCGACGTCCTCCGCCACATTTTTCGGAGCGGGCATATCGGAAATCGCCCACAGGAGGACGCGGGCCTTGCGCACTGCCTTTCGCAGATCCGAATCGTCGCCGCCTGGGGCGTACTTCTCCGCCTGTTCCCGTGTGAACGGCTGGAACGAGGGGCTGTCCGTCGCCGGCGACCCCGGCAGCGGCGGGACGCCGATGTCGTCGAGGACCGCCTGGGAGTCCGGCGGGACCTTCTCCTCCGGGGCCGGCGCGGCGGGGCCGAGACACGGGAGCAGGAACCACGACGCGACGGCGAGCGCTGACGTTTTCATGCCGCGGACCTCAAGCTGGCTCGGAAGGAAGACCGGACGCCAGGGCACAGTCTACCCGATGCGGCGGCGATTGTCACTTCTCCACGACGCCTGAATTTCACGGTTCGTCCCGTCGCCTCCGTCTCCCGCCTCCCTTCACCTCGTTCCCAGGCTCTGCCTGGGAACGCGCTGCTTGCGAGGCTCTGCCTCGCGTCTGGATGATTCGGCAGGCAGAGCCTGCCGGGCAGTGCGTTCCCAGGCGGAGCCTGGGAACGAGAGCCTCTCTCCCATTCCGCCCAGACAGCCGGGCCGCCGACCGCGATTGCACTGGAACGCCGCCCGACCTGTCGCTATAGCCGCCGGACGCGGCGCGCCAGAGACGGCGCGGCGTCTTGCTTCCGGTCGCCCGTCTTTCCGAGTGGAGGCCCCCATGCTCGTGCGGTCCCTTCGACCGTGGCCCCTGTTCCTGATCCTCGGCGCCGGTATGGCCGTGCTGCCGGCGCTGCGCGCTCAAGACCCGGCGCCGGACGACGCGGCCGCCCAGCCGCCCCCTGTGCCCAAGGGCGTCGAAGTGTTGGCCCGCGGCCCTGTCCATGAGGCCTTCGCCACGCTCACCGCCGAGCCGCAGCCGACCAAGCCGGTGGCGAAGAAACCGCCCAAGGCGCTGCAGGAAATGCCGCCGGAAGACAAGCCCGAAGGCGACGCCATCTGGATCAGCGGCTATTGGGCCTGGGACGACGACCGCAATGACTTCCTCTGGGTTTCCGGCATCTGGCGCACGCCGCCGCCCGGCAAACAGTGGGTGGCCGGCTACTGGCGCGACGAGATGGGCGGCGACGTCGCCCAGTGGGTGCCCGGTTTCTGGACCCCCGTCGCTGCTGCCGCGGAATCGACGGCCCAGGACGTGATCTATTACCCCAAGCCGCCCGACCCGCCGGCCATAGCGCCCCCCGGCAATCCGCCGGCGCCCGACACTTTCTACGTCCCCGGCCACTGGGAATGGAACGGCGCGGACTACGCCTGGCGCTCCGGTTTCTGGGCAAGGGTTCAGCCCAACTACGTCTGGATCCCCGCCCATTACCGCTGGTCGCCGGCCGGCTACATCTACGTCGCCGGATACTGGGATTATTCCGTCAAGCGCCGCGGCGTCCTGTACGCTCCGGTCGTGATCGATCCCAACGTCGTCGATGCGACCTACGTTTACACCCCGGCCTACGCCGTCGATGACACGGTCGTCGTGGACGCCCTCTTCGTCCGGCCCTGCACCTGCCACTATTACTTCGGCGACTATTACGATGTCACCTATCGCGATTACGGCTACACCAGCTGCGTCGTCTACAGCCAGAGCAACTACGACTCGATCATCGTCTATGAACGCTATCAGCATCGGGACGACCCGACCTGGATCAACGTCCAGATCAACCTGTCCAACGACCGGGCGGCGGGCCTGGCGCCCGTGCCGCCTCGCACGCTCAATCAGCAAGTCAACATCGTCAACAACACCACGATCGTCAACAACAACATTTCCAACACGAACGTTAACGTCAACAATATCAACAACGTCAACAATAACGTCACGGTGAACAAGCAGGTGAGCAAGACGACGGTGCTGGCGTCGCCGGCCAAGGTGATGGCCGCCAACGGCGTCAAGCTGGTGAAGCTGGACGTCGCCGCGCGCCAGCAGGTGAAGCAGCAGGCGACGGCGATCCAACAGGTATCGGTGCAGCGCACCCATTCCGAGGTGGCGGCGCCCGGCGGCCCGCCGAAGCAACCGCACGTCGCCTCGCTCAATGTGCCGAAGGCCGCCGCCGGACCGGCGACCCAGCCGGCCGCAACTCAAAACGCCAAGCCGACTACGGCCGCGCCGCCGGCCGTGAATACCAGGCCGACCACATCCACCGTACCGCCCACCACGCCGACGGTGACGCCAACGGCGACGCCGACGCCGCCGGTCAGCCGGCCGAATCCGACGACCACTACCCCGCCGCCGGCCATGACGCCGACGACGCCGACCCGGCCGACGACCACCACGCCGACGCCGGGCACGACGCCGACCAAGCCGCCGCCGCCGGCTCAGCAGCCGCCGCCCAAGCGGCCGCCGCCGCCGCCCCCGCCGTCGAAGGACAAGGACAAGGACAAGGACAAGCAATAGCGGCCGCAGCTGACGCTCAGCCCGAGGGGCCGGCGAAGGAATCTTTACCTTCGCCGGTCCCTCGGGCTGTTTGCACCGCCCTCATAATCCTTCCCACCCGCCCCGTCGCTAGTAGTTGAATACATTTCGCGGAAATTATCCAAGTCCCTCAGCCGCTTTCTCTTTACCAACCTTTGTCAATTGGGCATATTAGCTCAAGTGACTCGATAGTCGCTCCGGTCGGCCCGGACGTGACGGGCGGCGATTGGACCGACGTCTTGCGCAAATCATGGAGAAGCAGGCAATGAGTTGGAATCGCGTTAACGCGGCTTTGCTCAGCGGCGTCGTTCTGGCCTCGTCCGCCGTGTTCGCTCGCGCCGACTGCGGCTGCGCCGCTCCGGCGCCGTGCGCGGCCCCGTGCGCCCCGGCGACGCGGACCGTGACGGTCACCGAGTGGGTCCCCGAGAAGTACGAAGCGACTCGGACGGTCTACAAGCAGGAATGCGTGCAGGAAAAGTACACCGCTTACCGCACCGAGTGCGTCGCCGAGCAGCGGACACATGAAGTGACGGTTTACAAGTCGGTGCCCGAAACCCACAATGAGACGCGCACCGTTTGTAAGTGCGTGCCGTGCATGGAAGAGCGCACGGTTATGAAGCAGGTCGTCACCTGCGTGCCGGAAACGACCTACACGCATCGTTGCGTGGACAAGGGGCACTGGGAGTGCCGTGAGGTCGAGTGTGGGCCGAGCCTGTTCGATCGCATCGGCAAGCTCTGCCGCAAGAACCGCTGCGGCGAATGCGGCGGCGGCTGCGGCTGCGAGACCGAATGCGAGCGCGTCCGCACCCGGACCGAGCGCGTGTGGGTTTCCTGCAAGGTCGAAGAGTGCATCCCCTGCACCCACATGGTCCGCCACGTCGAGTGCGTCCCGACGGTCGAGAAGGTCTGCACCTTCAAGCACGTCGAAGAGC
>DATKHW010000419.1:0-3597 GCA_035546275.1 Gemmataceae bacterium | reverse complement strand
TTCATCCGTGTTTCATTTGGAGATGTCGATCTTGTCCGTCACATCGCCGCCGCCGTCGATCACGTAGAACAGATCCTCGTTCGGGTTCGAGGTCTTGAAAATCGCATCCTCCGATTTGGAGTAGCGGACAACGGCCTTTTTGCCGTCCGGCGACGGCTGGATCATGAACATGGCGGCCGCGTCCATCAGGACCTTCGGCTCATTCGCCCCAGGCTTGAGCAGCTCTACCCGGTACCTGCCGTAACGATACGGGTCGTCGGGGTCGTGCTTCTGGCCCCAGCGCTTGGTCAGCTCGACGGCCCGCACCATGCCCCCGTCGGCCAGCTTCACCTGGTCCTGGATAACCTTGCCGTCCGCCGTCGTCTCCGGCTTGATCTTCTCCAGGGACGCGGTCAGCTTGTCTGCGTCGGTCGCGACTCGCATGTCGTCCCAGCTCACCACCGCCGTGTCGCCGTCCCAGTGCGACGAGTACATCATCGGATAATACAACAGGTGCCACAGCTTGCTGCCCTCGGACGCATCCTCAGGCGTTGGCTGGATGTCTTGCTTCTTGCCGTCCCAATCGACGAAGCATAGCGGGCCGCCTGTCTTCGTGACGGCGAGGAATCCCTTGCCGTCCGGGCGGATCGGCGTGTTGCGATACGTGGCAAGGTTCACGTCCAGCAAAGTGTGGCTTTTCGCGATGAGGTCATAGAACCCGGTCACGGCGTCGGACCACAGCAGCAGCTTGTCCTCGCCGGGGACCCAGAACGCCTGCGCGGCTACCACATCGAAGTTGGTGTCGTCCTTCCACTTCATTTTCTCGGAGCGCTGGAGTTCCTTGCCGTCGCGGTCGAAGACGACCACTTCCAGGAAGGCGTGGTAAAGGGACTTCCCGACTCGCTCTGTGCCCCGCAGGGCGACGGCGATGCGTTTGCCGTTGGGGCTGACGGCCGGCCACGCTGGCCCCGCGCCCTTCTCGACCAGGACGCGCGACGCTTTCTTTTCCAGATTATAGAGATAGAGTGTGTCCTTGTTCTTGCCGCCCGTGTAGACGAAGCCGCTTGAGTCGGGCAGCCACGTTGCGTTCGGCAGGCAGCCGGCGCAGCAACTCATCAGGACCGCCGTCAGCACGAACCGGGGAAATGTGGTGCGCATGTGCGGACTCCTTTGGGGTCGAGAGAACGGAGGGGAAATGCTCCCCAGGTGATACCCGGCGCCGGCGGAGGGGTTTCGCCGCCGGCCGGCGTCAGCCGAAGACGCGGAAGTGATACAAGGCCCATTCCACCAGCAGCAGCAGCAGGGCCGCCGCTGCGGCGAATGGCCAGAGGTCGATCGGCTCGCCGTGATACGGCGCCGCCGTCGCCTGGAGGACCTGGGCGCCGACCTTGATCTCGTCGCGCGGCCGGATGTCGCTCTCGTTCTCGTCGAGCAGGTTGACCGCGAAGCCGCGCCGGCCGCCTTCCCAGGTCGCCAGGTAGGCGCCGATGTTCTCCGTGTCTTTGTAGGCGAAAACCGAGGATTCTTCCGGCGCCGTGCCCTTGGACGCCTGAGCCGTCTCATCCCAGACCTGGACGGTCTTGGGCCCGGCCGCCGCCGCATCGACGTCCTGACCGGCCGCTTCCGGGCGAATCTCCTCAATTTGTCCGGGTTGCAGAGTACCCAGCGTTGCTGCGTCGCTGACGCCGCCCAGTTGGTACAGCACATTGCGCATGAATTTTGGGAAGCTGTAGTGCTTCATCCAGTCGGTCATCCATTCGCCCTTGTCGTTAATAAGGGCGAAGGTCTGCACCAGGTCGGTGTAGCCGTTGCTCCGCGGCATGGCGAACAAAACCGCCTCCGGCCCGTTGAGCCGGACTTCCAGCAGCCGGGGAATCCGCGGCGGCACGACCGGCGTTTCGTCCGTGTCCACGGTTTGGAAGAGGTCGTCCGCATCCGGCTTGGCGTCCTTGTGCTGCACCTCGTTTTCCACTCCCTCCCACAGTTTCTTGAAATCGCCGCGGCTCAGGTAGCCGTGGTCCTTGCCGCCGTATTTGTTGAACAAGTTTTCTTGCAACGCAACGTCGTTCTTGACTTTGTCGGATAGGTCCGCCTTGTCGCTTTTGAAGATCTTTTTCAGCTCATTCAGACCGATCCGGCCGTATTTGTCCGGGTCCAGCTCGAAGAAAAACGCATCGCTGAAGTGGATTTCGTTCAGCCCCGTCGTCTGTTCCATCAAGGGGTGGTCGCTGGTCGGATTGAGTGGATGCGTCGCCGCGAGGTCCGCTTTGGCGGGGCGCGTCCATGGCGGCGGCAAGTCGTCAATGAAGTAGGTGTTGGCGGCCGGCATCGCGACCAGGTTGTCGGGATGGCAGCGGTCGAACACCACCAGGTCGTACGCTCCGATGCGGGCGGGCCGCAGGTACTTGGCCTGGTCCTTCAGGTCGGCTGGCTTGATGTAGGTAAAGACGGCGACTTTCTGGACGGAATTCAGATCGAAGAACTTGTGCAGCACGTCGTTGCCGTCGGTGACGACGAGGACGTGGGCCTTGCGCACGGCGCCGGCCGCCAGCCAGGCGACGTCGTCGGCCGGGAAGGCGTCTTTGTTGTCGAGCAGGCTGGCGCGGAGGACGCGGTTGGACCCGTCGCCGGGGTCGGCCACCTCGAAAGTGACGGTGGCTTCTCCGGGGTTTCGCGCCGCCGGCTCCTTGGGGTCGCCTCCGGTCGCCTTGTCCACGTCCACTGGCTTGATGTGCGAATCCACTACGTGCAAAGCCGGATGACCGTCCACGGTCGTCCAATCCATCTCGTCGAGCTTGACCTGGGTGTGGACCGCTTCGCCGCGGTAATTGAGGACGCGGAGGAAGACGCGGAGACTGCCGGCGCCCTTGTCGTCGCGCTCGGCGTTGAAAGCAACGATGGCCACGTTGTCCGATTGGTCCGGCTTGCCGACGCGGTGGTAGCGGATGTCGAGATTGCCGGCGGCGAAGTCCGTCACGTCGGTGAAGCGGCCGTCGGAAAACAGATGCACCTCGGCCGCTACGCTGTCCAGTTTGATGTCCACATACGTGCGGGCCTTGCCGGGATCGCTGTCTTGCGGCGTGACGGCCTGGTTGGCGGTCGACCGGGCCGGGTTAGCGAGGGCGTCGGCGAGGTTGAGCGCATCCTGCAAGTGCGTCGTGCGATTGGTCTGCTTGATGGACGCCACGGCATTTCGCAAATCGTCGATCTTGGTAGTGTATTTTTGCCGCACCTGGGCGCCGGAGTTGAATTCGATGACCATGCCGACGTCGCCCTGGCCGTGGGCGTTGATGGTTTGCAGGGCGGCGTCCTTGGCCGCGTCCAAGCGCGTCCGGCCGTCAACGTCGGCGACGGCCATGCTGGCCGAACTGTCGATGAGCAGGATGTAATGCACGCCGCTGCCGTTGGCGGCGTAGGACTGCAAGGCCATCACGCCGTAGATGAGGATAAGGACGATCAGCAATTGCAGCAGCAGCAGCACATTGTCGCGCATCCACTGGAACAAGCTGTTGACGTGAATGTCTTCGATGCTCTTTTTCCACAGGAAGGTGCTGGGCACCTGGAGCGCCTTGCGCTTCATCTTGAGAAAGTAGAGCAGCAGGATCAGAAAAGGCGTCA
>DATKHW010000418.1:0-3095 GCA_035546275.1 Gemmataceae bacterium | reverse complement strand
GCGCCGTCGAGGCGCAGGTGAAGGCCCTGCAAGCGCAGCGGACGCCGGAGCCTCAGATCCAGGCGCTCTGGGACCGCGGCGATCCGTCTCCCACCTATATCTACCGCCGGGGCGATCCGCTGAATCCCGGCAAGCTGGTCGGACCCGGCGCGCCGTCCGTACTGACCGACGGCAAGACGCCGTTTGAGGTCCAGCCGCCGTGGCCTGGCGCGAAGAAAACGGGGCGCCGCCTGGCCTTCGCCCGCTGGCTGGTCCGGCCCGATCATCCGCTGACGGCGCGTGTGGCCGTCAACTACCTGTGGCAACGGCATTTCGGCGCCGGCGTCGTCAAGACGCTGTCAAATTTCGGCAAAGCCGGCTCGCCGCCGACGCATCCGGAGCTGCTCGACTGGCTGGCGCACGAATTCGTCCGGCAAGGTTGGAGTCTCAAGGCGATGCATCGCCTGATGGCGACGAGCGCGGCCTATCGGCAAAGCTCGGCCGCGACGCCGGAACAGGAGAAACTCGACCCGGAAAACGCTTTGGTTTCACGGATGCCGCTGGTGCGGCTCGACGCCGAGCAGCTGTACGACGCATTGCTGCTCGCGGCGGGCCGTCTGGACGAGACGCGCTTCGGACCGGCCGATCCGGTGCAGGTCCGCCCCGACGGCCAGGTGACGCCGGCGCCGACCGCGCACGGCTGGCGGCGACTGCTGTACGTCCAGCAGCTGCGCAAGCAGGTCGTCACGCACCGCGACGATTTCGACTTCCCGCAGCAGAACCCGAACTGCATCGAGCGGCGCGATTCGACGGTCGCGCCGCAGGCGCTCTATTTGATGAACAGCGGCATGGTCCAGCAGCTGGCGGAGGATTTCGCGCGTCGGGCGACCCGTGAAGCGGGGACCGATCCGGCGAAGCAGGTCGATCGCGTTTACCGGATCGCCCTGAGCCGGCCGCCGACCGAGGAGGAGAAGAGCATCGGCCTGGACGCGCTGCGGCGGCTTGCGGACCGATGGGCGGAGGAAGCGGGCGGCGACAAGCCGGATAGGGACGCGCTCCGCCTCAAAGCACTGACAACCTATTGTCACACGATCATGAACTCGGCCGCGTTCCTCTATGTGGATTGAGAGGCGGGCAATGTCCGAGATAAGCGCTTTCGATTTGACCCGCCGCGGCTTTTTCCGGCGCATGTCCGGCGGCGTCGCCGGCGCCGCGCTGACCTATTTGCTGGGCCGCGACCTCGGCGGCGTCGTCCGGGCCGACGAGCCGCCGTCCAACCTTTGGCCGCGCGCCCCGCAATTCCCGGCCAAGGCGAAATCGGTCATCCACCTCTTCATGAACGGCGGCCCCAGCCAGATGGACCTGTTCGACCCCAAGCCGATGCTCGACAAGCATCACGGCGAGGCGTATTTCGACAAGATCGCCGGGGAAGTCGAATTCATCAAGGACGCCGGGGCCTTGATGCGCAGTCCGTTCCGCTTCGCCCAGCACGGCCAGTGCGGCGCCTGGGTCTCCGAAGCGATGCCGCACCTGGCGGGCATGGTGGACGACCTTGCCTTCATCCGCTCCATGTTCACCACGAACCTGACCCACGAACCGGCCGTCTATCTCATTCATTCCGGCAAGACGGGGCCGGGCCGGCCGGTTTGGGGTTCCTGGGTCGTTTACGCTCTCGGCACGGAGAACCAGAACCTGCCGGCCTACGTCGTTCTCGACGACCCGCTCGGCTTGCCCGTCAACGGGTCGGAAAGCTGGCAGGCGGGCTTCCTGCCGCCCCTGTTCCAGGGGACGCGTTTTCGCTCCACCGGCTCGCCGGTCCTGAATCTGCGGCCCGACGTGGACCGGCCCAAGGAGGTGGAGGACGCGGAGCGGAGCTTGCTTGGCCGGCTCGACCAGATCCACAAGCGCGAGCATCCCGACTGCCCGGCGCTCGACGCCCGCATCGCCAGCTACGAGCTGGCGGCCAACATGCAGCTGGCGGCCACCGACGCCCTGGATCTGTCGAAGGAGAGTTTGGCGATTCGAGAAATGTACGGCATCGGCCGCGAGCCGACCGACTCCTACGGCCGGCGCTGTCTCATGGCCCGGCGGCTGGTGGAGCGCGGCGTCCGCTTCGTGCAGCTATTCATCAACGCCCAGATCTGGGACAACCACACCGCCCTGGCGACCGATCTCAAGACCGCGTGCGACCGCACGGACCAGCCGATCGCCGCATTGCTGACCGATCTGAAGCAGCGCGGCCTTCTCGACAGCACGCTGGTGGTGTGGGGCGGCGAGTTCGGCCGATTGCCGATCGCGCAGCTGCCGCCGGACAAAAACGTCAGTCGGGCCGGCCGCGATCACAACAAGAACGCCTTCTGCACCTGGATGGCCGGCGGCGGCGTCAAGGGCGGCGTCACGATCGGCGCCACGGACGAGCTGGGACTGGCGGCCGTCGAGAACCGCGTCAGCGTGCCCGACTGGCACGCCACCATCCTGCACCTTCTGGGATTGCACTACGATCAGCTCTACCTCGAGCGGAACGGCCTGAAGGAAAAGCTCACCGGCGTCAACGAGGCCCGCGTCGTCCGCGAGATTCTGGCATGAAACGGCTCCTTCTTCTCTCGCTGGCCGCCTGGGCGCTTCCGCGGGGCGCCGCCGCTGCGGAACCGCTGGACGCCGCCGCCGTGGACGCCGCCGCCAAGCAATCGCTGGACGCCTGGCAAGTCCCCGGCGTCGCCGTGGCGATCGTCCGCGACGGCGACGTGATTCTTCTCAAGGGTTACGGCGTACGCAGCCTCGACGCCGACGGCGCCGTCACGCCGGATACGCTTTTTCCTATCGGTTCCTGCACGAAATCGTTCACGACCGCGGCGATGGCTATCCTTGTGGACGAGGGCAAGATGGGCTGGGACGACCCCGTCCGCAAGCATCTGTCCTATTTCCACCTCAGCGATCCGTTGGCCGACCGGGAAGTCATCTTACGCGACCTGGTTTGTCATCGCACGGGCCTGGCATCCAACGACCTGCTCTGGTATCGCTCCCCGTTGCCGCCGGAGGAGGTCGTCCGCCGGGCGGGATCGCTGCCGCTGGATCACCCGTTCCGCACGCGCTTTCAGTATCAGACCACGATGGTC